>CAZUXX010000238.1:0-6085 GCA_964624215.1 uncultured Planctomycetaceae bacterium | reverse complement strand
TCCGCAGGATCACCTCGGGAGACGGAGCATCATACAACAGCGTCACCGACCAGAATCCGGTCTGCTCCTCTGACTCCGGCTGCACTGTCACACTGAACTGACCGGGCTGGCGCTCTTCCGAAATCCTCCAGCCCGCAGGGGCCGAGAATCTCAGTCCGGATCTCTCGTATTCGCTCGCCATCAGCCGTTCTGCTGCTCCATGAGACTCTCCGACATCTGGGAGGCCGCTTGAGGGGCCGCCGGTCTTCCGGTACTGTAGCAGGTACGGTGACCGCACACAGTTTCGCGCGTCCTCACTTCGTTTGTTCACTGAGAGGTATCGGTATGGCGTCGTCGAGAGCAGCTCTCGTCGCGGAAGTCTTGTGGGAACTCAAACGGGCGGACAAGGTGGCAACCTACAGCGCCATCGCATCCCGTGCCGGGTTCAGCGCCGGGACCGGCGGTCGAACGATGCGGACCTGCCTGAAGACTGTACGCCGCGACTGGCCGCATCTCCAGTGGTGGCGCGCCGTCAGTGACGACGGACTGGTCAAACGCGGCAGCGAACAGGCCAGGCGACTGCAGGAATTCGGCGTCGAAACCAGCGAAAAGGACGAAGAACGACTCAAGGTCGAACTCCCCGAAGAGCTGGTCATGGTCTGGGAGGAGCCCGAGGCCCAGACGAGCGCTGAGGAATCCGCCGAGTAAACGCCGCACGCAGCTCTCCCCCGACTTCCTCACCACTTCCCGACCACCCCGAACATGATCGCTGAAGCGGAAGAACTCAAGCAGCAACTGACCGACAAGTATGTCGTCGTGCACGAAGGCGTCCCCGAACTCCGGCGATTTGTCGGCCTGACCGGTCAGGTCAAGACCGTCAACATGAACGGACGCGCACTCGTCCAGTTCGACAATCCCGTCGACATCTCCTGGTACGACATCGATCCGGGGTTCCTGACGGTCGTCGACGCCCCCCTTCCGAAGGAGAAGCCTGGGCACGCCGAGTCGAAATCCTCGGCCAAGGTGGCTCCCGCACCGGTCAAACCGGCAGCATCGGCGGGGGAGAGCCCGATCGACAGAATCCGCAAACAGCAGGGAGCCCCCGCTCCGGCCGCGGCCGGAGCGAAGCTCTCCCCGCTCGAAAAAATCCGTCAGCAACAGGCCGCCAAACAGGGGGGAACCGACGCGCCGGCACCGGCGGACGCTCCCGCCGCCGACGCCGACGCAGGGCTCTCGCCACTCGAACGGATCCGCCGTCAACAGGCGGCCAAGACCGGTGACGCCGCACCGGCAACAGCACCACAGGCCTCCGAACCGGCTGCCGTCCCCACGGCACCCGACGCGCCTCCGCCTCAATCCTCGGTAGAGCCAACAGCAGCGACGGAGGCCCCCCCCGCCTCCTCAGCCAGTACGGCCGACGAAGACCTGTCTGGCCTGTCGATTATCGAACGGATCCGGCGGCAGGGAGCTGCGAAACAGTAGGGTGCGTCCACTGGATTCCTGGCCACGCGGGCGACATCGATACCCGTTGCCGGCCACGGACCCCTCATCAGTCGCCGCCGCATGAGATCCCGGACAGGTCCGGCACAGCAGCGTGACCAGTTGCCCCGGCGATTCACAGACATCCCGGGGCGCACATCTCTCCACTCTCTTCGAGCCTCCCATTGCTTGTCCGAATGATCCACGTCATCGCCACCATCCAGGTGAATCCCGGCTGCCGCGAAGAGTTCCTGCGAGAATTTCGCCGCGTCATCGAGCCAACCAGGGCCGAAGCAGGGTGTATCGAATACCAGCCCGTCATCGAGACCGAAAGCGGGATCCCGATGCAGGCCGAACCGCGCCCGAACATCGTGATCATCCTGGAAAAATGGGCCGACGTCGCTGCTCTGGAGTCACATCTCGCGTCCCCTCACATGGCGGAGTATCGAGAGCGGGTCGACGACCTCGTCTCCTGGGTGGATCTCCGCATCCTGGAGCCCGCCTGACGTGAATGCGGTCCTGCTGGCCATCGAGAAGGACAACCGCGTTCCGGCAACCGTCGTCGGGATCGCCCTCGTCCTGTTCGGCGGTTGGCTGATCTCGTGTCACTGGCGGAGCTGGCAGAAGACCAAACGGGACGAGGCACTCTCTCCCGAAGACTATCGCCACTACGCGCGTCAGTTCCGCCGGCGGATGCAGGCTTCCGGACTCGTTCTCCTCATCGGCATTCTCGTGCCGGTCGGCGACTGGGGCATCCAGTGGAAGCGGGGCGACGCCGTCCTGGCTACCGTGTACTGGCTCGCAGTCCTGGGACTCACTTGCTGGGTGCTCGTACTGGCCCTGGGCGACATGCTCTCCACCCACAGCCATTCCCGCATCGCTATGTCCCGGATCCGGCGAAGTCAGCAGGAGCTGGAACGCGAGGTCGAACGTCTGCGCTCCGCAGCCGAACGCCACCGCCGCGACCGCTGAATCCCACCCCCCGGCGTCCACGCCGATGGCTCTGATCGGCTCACCGGCGGGCCCCCGCAAACCACCCTCGGGAAAACCCTACTGCGGTGACTGCTGCGATCGAGACTCTTGCCGTTTGCGATTCTCCAGAATCCGCCGGAGTTTCTCCTGCTCGGCCTTCAGAATCTCACCGGAGACCTCTGCCGGTGTGACGGTCTCGTGCCCGATATCTTCATCGGCGGGAATGGGCCGCAGACGAATTCGGCGATACCACACCGGGTCTCCGTGATCCTGCAGGCTGAGATGAGCTCCGCGGGCGGCAACGTCCCCGCCACGCTGGCGGAGCCGCTCGACATCCTCCGCCCACCTTGGATCGGTGTAGTCGAAGTCGATCACCTTCTCACCGTTCAGCCAGTGCTGAATCACCGTCCCTTTGCAGACGATGCGTGCCTCATTCCATTCCCCGACCGGCGCGGTTGCGTCATGCGACGGCGCCATGCAGAAGTACAGCGACGCGGCCGACGTCCGGGGGTTCTTCCCGTCGACATGCTTGTCGTTGTCGAGGATCTGGTACTCGTACTGACCCGGACGGTAATAAACGCCGCTGTTGCTCCCCGGAGCCACCTTCCATTCGAACCGCAGTTCGAAGTCGTCGGGGATCCGCTCCTTCTCATACACGAGTGAGCCCCCCGAGCCTTCGCGGGCGAAGGTGCCGCTCTTCACGCTCCAGTTCCCGCTGTGCTTCCAGCCGTCAAACGTGTCACCGGTAAGCAGCACGAACTGCTTCTCCACCTCGGGACCGGTCAGCCGGTTCGCTGCCGCACGGTCACTTTCCAGCACCCGGATCTTGAGATTCCGCCAGCGCACTTCGAACGGACCCGCCCCCTTGGCGATTGAGTGAACCTGAAGCCCGATGAAACCCCGGGGATGTGTCTTGTAAATCTCCTCGTCCGTCAGGTCCGCGACCGGCTCACCGTTGATCCACGTCCGGATCCGCGGCCCCTGGGCCACAATGCGGTACTCGTTCCATTCACCATCCTTGAAGTGCTTGTGAGGCTTCAGTTCGCTTTCAGGCGTCAGCCACCCGCGACCGGTCGCCTCACCATAGATGTATCCCGCTTCAGCCCCGTTCGCGCCGCTCGCTTCAATCTCCACCTGAGGACCGTTCACACGCCCCGCGTTGGTCTCGCCCACCGTTTGGGAACGAATCTGCACACCCGAATTCAACGGATTGTCGACCTTCACGTCGAACCGCAGTTCGAAGTCACCGTACTCGCGTTTGGTGCACAGAAACGAGTTCGGACTCCCCTCCTTCGTCTTTCCGACGACCGCCCCGTCCTCGACGCGATACTCCGCCGTACCGTTCTTCTGGACCCACCCCTCCAGGTCGGTCCCGTTGAACAGTGAGACCCAGCCATCCGCGTCGTCCGCGAGTCCCGTCATCGGGATCGCGAATGTGGCCAAAAGTGCGAAAAACACTCGCATGACAAAACTCCTGGTGAGCTGTTGATCGTCAATCGTGTTGATACCGTCCGCCGGCGGTCGACTTCTTCAAAAAGCCATTGGCGAAGGAAGCCCGACATGCTGCGGTTACCGCGGCTGCTCCTGCCCGAAACTCAGCCGCATCTGTCGATCCTGATGTTCCTGGAACTCCCGGAACAGCAGGCTCGGCTGGATGTCCCGGTTGTGCTGGTACTTCTCCGAGCTGTATTCCCGGATGTCACCATCCAGCGTGTGGTAGAAAATCTGCGCAATTTCCACCCCGGCGTAGATCCGCACCGGCTGGACGGCAAACATCTCCAGCGTCCAGTAACCGCAGAATCCTACGTCCCCGAAACCCGCCGTGACGTGCACAAACAGGCCCAGCCGCCCCACCGACGAGCGACCTTCAATCATCGGCACGAGGTTGTGGGTTTCCGTCCGTTCGAGAGTGCGGCCCAGGTACAGCTGATTCGGATGCAGCACGAATCCTTCTGCCGGAATCTCATACCGCCGAAAGCGGTTGGGACGTCGCATGTCGAGCACGATCTCTTCGTACACAAGCAGCTCGTTGTGCAGCCGGAGGTTGTAGCTGTTGGGATTGAGCTGACCCGGGTTGAAGGGTTCGATCTTGATGTCGTTTCCGAGACGCGCCTGGATCTCGGGGCCGGTCAGAATCATCAGAAGCTTCCACGAGGCCTCGTAACAGGGAGCCGTCAGCCTACGCCGCCGTCACCAGCCCTGCAACGCAGCCGACAACGCCTCACAGGCGGCACTTCACGTCCGGGGCACAGGACCGGGAAGTGGTGGCGACCCGGGCCCCGCGCGGTAAGATATCCCCATGCATGGAGAAACCGACTTGCAGCAGACTGTCGCAGATCGCGACACCGCAACGCCGCCAGCGGACGATCGTCCCATCGTTCTCGTTCGCTACGGAGTGATTCCTGAGGTGGCCAAAGCCCGCGGACTCGAATCCGGCGGACTTGCCCGCGGAGACAAGGTTGTCGTTCGCACGCACCGCGGGGTGCAACTCGCTGAGGTGCTGGAGTTCCCGAAACCGCCCGTTCGCGGTGCTCACGAGGCACCTCTCGAACCTCCGCAGTTTGAAGTCCTCCGACTCGCGACGGCGACCGACCTGCAGCGGAACGACGAACTTCGCCGTCAGGCAAACGAACAGTTCTCACAGTGGACCAGCCGTATCCGCGATTGGAACGTCGCCGCCGAACTGATCGACCTCGAATGGACGATCGACGAGTCCAAGCTCGTGCTCTACATCCTCAACGGCCGTGGTGCCGAGAGCACAAAACTGGCCATTCACGCGGCCGCTGCCGGTCTGGGGGTCGTCGAAGTCCAGCCTGTCTCCGTCGACGGGCTGGTCCCGCAGCCAGCTTCGGGTGGCTGCGGCTCGTGCGGATGCCAAAACTGACGCGACGCCTCCGTACGTCCGCTGCCGCGTCTGAGGCCGACCCCCTTGACGACTCCCTCCCGTCAGTCGTCGCTCCCGGCCGAGGTGTCCAGTTCCTGGACAACCGGCCTTCGCATCTTCCGTGCCTTGGGCGGAATCAGTTCCCGCATCGACTCCAGCTTTCCAAAGCACAGCAGCCGATCGTGTGGTTCGAGGACGCGGGTCGACTTCGGGTTCGGAATCACCGTCGTCCCCCGATGAAGCGTCAGCACGTTGATGTCCTTCTCGCGAAGTCCCGACTCCTGAATGGTCTTGCCCACGTAATCCGAACCTTCGGGAACATACAGCTCGGCAACGCCATAGCCGCGACTGACGGTCAGACGCTGCCGCACATCCAGCTCAGGGAAGTCAACCTGTGCGGCGATGTAGTCGATAATCGCCCCGGCAACGTCCTTCTGGGAGGCCGCCTCGATCCCCTCCAGCCCGGGAGACGAGTTCACCTCCATGATCTGGGGACCGTCCTTCCCTTCGAGCATGTCCACGCCGGCAACCCGCAGCCCCATGATCTGGGCCGCACGCACCGCCGTCTCCTGGTACTTCTCGTCCAGTTCAACCGGCTCGGTTCGACCGCCACGGTGAACGTTACTGCGAAACTCGTCCCCCCGGGCCACGCGTCGCATCGCCGCCACGACCTGATCGCCGACAACCAGCGCCCGGATGTCCCTCCCCTTGCTCTCCCTGACGAACTTCTGCACCAGCACGTTCTGCCGGGTGCTGTGCAGTGTCTCGATG
>CAZUXX010000237.1:0-6091 GCA_964624215.1 uncultured Planctomycetaceae bacterium | reverse complement strand
GGCTGATGTTCGTTTCACTGATTTACTTGCCCATCCTGCTGGGCGTGCTGACAGTCGACTACTGCCGACTGGTCTACTGAACCCACTGGACGTCCACCGGACCGAGATCCACTGCTTCCAATGTCGCATTCGCAAGTCGCAATCCGTCCGAAGATGGGGCTCCCCATCCCGAACTCCAAGCTCGGGATGTGGCTGTTCCTCGGTACGGAGATCATGTTCTTCACGGCGTTCATCGGCTCCTACATCGTCCTGTACTTCGGGACGCCGGATTGGCCGAAGGATACCGCCGTCACACACATCGTGATCTGGGCAGGCGGCCTGAACACCTTCGTGCTGCTCTCGTCCAGCTACTTTGTCGTGGTCGCCTACGAGGCGATGACCAAGCGCGACTTTGTTCGGGCTCGCAAGTTCCTCTGGCTGACCTTCGCCCTGGCGTGCGTCTTTCTGGGAATCAAGGCGTACGAATACTACGGCAAGTTCTCGCACCAGATCCTCCCCGGACGGATTGCCGAAACCGAAAGCGAGGCGATCCACAAACTCCTCTACGAGTCGCAACTGGCTGTCGACAACTGGGCTCACGATCTGATGCCCGGCGATCCCGAACTGTTCCCGTCGATCACCAAACTGAGCATGGCTGCGGCGGGAGATCCATCCGGAGCGCTCGAGCGCGAACAGGGGGCGGTGCAGGCGGCGCAGGGACAGCTCGAAGAGCTGAACAGCCAGATCTCGGCTGCCCAGGGAGCCGAGCGAGCCGTGCTCCTGGCGCAGCGGGAAGACATCAACAAGCAACTCAATGCAGCCCAGCGGCGCGTCGAGATCGTCCAGGCGATCGCCGACCACCCGGAAGAGGCTCAGGCACTCGTCGCCCTGAACCAGCGGGTGGGACTGTTTCGTGAGGCCGTCGGCGAAAACTCGGTCACCTTCGAGAAGGCAGAAGAGTGGTACGAGGAGACCGTGCACGACGAGCAGTTTGCCGGACGCGTCGGCAGGATCCACCATCCCAACTACATCCCCAAGGGAAACATCTTCGCGTCCACCTACTTCCTGATCACCGGTTTCCATGCGATCCACGTCACGGTCGGCATGATTCTGTTTCTGGTCGTCCTGTTGCAGTCGAACCTGAACGAGACCTGGACTGACTACGTCGAGAACACCGGTCTGTACTGGCACTTTGTCGACCTGGTCTGGATCTTTGTGTTCCCGCTGCTGTACATCGTTCCGGGAATCTGATCGGATCCGGCAACCGCATTCCCACGGGCTCATACTCAATCGTTGCATCAGACGACATGGCACACGACGCCACTACACAGACCGCTTCGCAGACCGCGGCTCACGATTCGGGCGGTCACTCGCACGTGAACTATTTTGCGATCTTCATCGCCTTGTGTGTCTGCACGGCGCTGTCGGTTGCCTTCGATGTCGTGGACATGAAGAAAAGCGTCGTGGCGGTCCTTGCGATGGCGATCGCGGTCGCCAAAGCGCAGTTCGTCATGCGATACTTCATGCACCTCAAATTTGAAGGTCTGTGGAAGTACGTGCTTTTGTTGCCCACGGCAATCCTCGCCACCGGGCTCCCGATCGCACTGGCGCCCGATATCGCCATGGATTACTACCCCCGCGAGGCATCGCGCCGCGACGCCCCCAGTGCCTACGGGGCAAACGAGACGAGCCGCCTCGAAGCGCCGGATCATCCCCAGGGGGCACCGGTTTCCGAGAACGCGGCACCGGATCCGATCCAGCAGTAAGCTCAGTCCAGACGTTGGCTGCAGGAGAGCCATGCGGCACTCCCGGAGGCCCCGCTTCGAGGAGGCCAGCGTCGTGAGGGCCGCGCGATTCAGGGACTGGCGTCCTCCCAACCGGGCCGCTCACCATGCACGAGGCGATTCAGACCACGGACCTGACGCATCACTACGGTGATCGCCGGGCACTCGATGCTGTCTCGCTGCGAGTCGCCGAAGGCAGTGTATTCGGGTTGCTGGGCCCTAACGGCGGCGGGAAGACGACGCTCTTCCGGATCCTCTCCACGCTGCTGCCCGTCCAGCAGGGCCAGGCACTCGTGCTCGGGATCGACGTTGGCAGCCGCGCCGATGCGGTGCGGCAACAGATTGGTGTAACGTTTCAGTCACCCAGTCTCGATCCGAAACTGACCGTCGACGAGAACCTGCGCTATCACGGGGCTCTGTTCGGGCTGTCGGGGGCCTCCCTGCGGGCACGGATCGACGAACTCACGACATTTCTGTCGATCGGGGACCGCAGACGGGACATCGCGCAGACACTCTCGGGAGGTCTCAAGCGCCGCGTCGAGATCGCCAAAAGCCTGCTCCACCAGCCGCGTGTCCTCCTGCTCGATGAACCGAGCACCGGACTCGATCCCGGAGTGCGGCATGAACTCTGGAAATACCTCCTGGAGCTGCGGAAGGAGATGAATGTCACCATCCTGGTCACGACGCATCTCCTCGACGAAGCCGAACACTGTGACCGTCTGGCCCTGCTCGACCGCGGTAAAATCGTCGCCGAAGGGGCCCCCTCCGAACTCAAGGCAGAGGTCGGAGGAGACTCTTTGACTCTTACGACAGCCGATCCACCCGGTCTTGTGCGACTTTTGCACGAGACGCTGCAGGTGAAGGCCGAGATCGTCGATGGCACGGTGCGTCTGGAACAACCGCGTGCGCACGAACTGGTCCCTGCCCTGGTGACCGCGGCCGGCGAACGGATTGAGACTCTGACGTTCGGTCGCCCCACGCTGGAAGATGTCTTCATCCAGAGGACCGGTCGCAGAATCGCCGAATCCGACCCCGGAACCACTGCGGACTGAGGCGTTCCACCCGGAACGAAGCCTTTCTTCGGGCCCCCGTCAGAGCCGCTGACGCGATGCGATTGAAGCTTGTGCGCCGGTGTGCAGATCCCGGTGCAGGAGCGATCGCGACTTCGCCTTCCCGGCCGACGATGTTTGTTTCGGCCTCCTCTTCATCGAAAGACGGCGACCCGCTCGCATTCTCCCGTCCGATCCCGCGTATAGACGGTCCTGCTGCACGGCAGTATAAGCGGGAGGGGGCCCCCGATCAGATTTCCTTACGGGAGAGATCGCATGCGCATCATGGCAGGAATTCTCGCGCTGTGTCTGGCGGGCGACTTGAACGACGCCCGGGGACAGGACCAGACCCAATCGACTCGCGTGCGGTCACGCGAGTCGTCCCAGAGACCGCAGCAGAATCCGGGAACTGGCAATCCGGAGGACAGCACTCGTCCGGAGCAGGCACCGAATCAGAGCGACGAGGCCGACAGCAAATCGACTGAACTCAAGATCTTCCGGCTGAAGAATGCGGTCGCGGTGCAGACCGTCGGGACTGTTCAGCAGGTGACCGGGATTCGGCAGATGACCGCCGAGCCGGTCTCCAATACGGTGATTGCCACAGGGACGCCCGAACAGCTGGAGCGGTTGGAAGCGATTCTCCAGTATCTCGACGAAGTGTCAGCCCCCTTGCAGCTTCAGGTTGAGCTCGTGGCTGTGCACTTGATCGGCGACGATCCGTTGCCGTCTGAAGAAGTGACGCTCCGGCAGGCTCACGAGCGCCCGGCTCGCGTGATTCGACTGCGCTCTGTCGAGAATCTGCCAGCGACGTTTCAGCTGGGCAGCAGTGAACAGGGGGTGATCGGTGAAACGGCCGCCGCAGGCTTCCGAGGTCAAGGCAATGCGTTACGCCGGTCCCGGACCCACGGGACTTCGGTGAGTGTGACGGCCCGAAGCAATGCGGAAAAGTGGTACCTGCTGGAACTGACGTTCGAGTCGAGTGAACCGAAGGACGATTCATCCGCGGTTCTGGAGACAACCAGTTTCCGCACGACGATCGCCGCCGTCGATGGCCGGCCGGCCGTCTGGGCTGAGTACGTGTCGCTTCAGCAAGAGCACCCCCAGCGCACGGTTCTCGTCGGCACGGTGACTGCGGTCCAACCATGACGACCCATACAGGAATCCGTAGAATGGTCGCTACGCAACCACCTCCCGGGGAGGTGGTTGCAGCACGGTTGCTGTTGTAGCGCCCGGGATTGGGGATTCAGGCAGACAAGGCAGGTCATGCCCAGGCAGACGGTGATTCAAGGCTCCGGCGACGGCGAGGGAATGTCTCCGGAACGCGAGCCGCGGACGTCCCCCTTGCGGACGGAAGACACCCGCTTTGACGAACAGTTGCGGCCCCAGCGGCTCGAGCAGGTGATCGGTCAGCGGGGCGTCGTAGACCGCATCCGCATTGCACTCGATGCGACGCGGAAACGCAGTGACACGCTCGGTCACCTGCTGCTGGATGGACCTCCCGGGATTGGCAAAACGACCCTTGCGACTGTCATTCCCCGTGAGCTGGGGGTCGATGTGCAGATTGCGGCGGGGCCCGCACTGTCTGCTCCCAAGGATCTGCTCCCCTACCTGACCAATGCGACCGAGAATTCGGTCCTGTTCATCGACGAAATTCATCGGCTGCCCGCCGCTGTCGAGGAGTTCCTCTATCCGGCCATGGAGGACTTCCGTGTCGACATCGCCCTCGGAGACGGGTTGAACGCGCGCACGATCAATATGCAGCTCAAGCCGTTCACCGTGATCGGCGCGACCACCCGCGCGGGCATGCTCACCGGTCCTATGCGTGACCGCTTCGTCTATCGTGAGCATCTCGACTTTTACGAGATCGAGGATCTCGTCGAGATCGTGCGGCGGAATGCCGTCAAGCTGAGGTCCACGATCACCGACGAGGCAGCTTTCGAAATTGCCCGTCGCAGCCAGGGGACCCCCCGCAAGGCAAACAACCTGCTGCTGCGAACTCGCGACTTCGCCACACTCGATCACCCCGACGGAACCATCACTACTGAGATTGCCAACCGGGCTCTGGCGGCTCTGGAGATCGACCCGCTGGGGCTGGAACGACAGGATCGACGCTACCTCGAAACACTGATGACCGTCTTCAGCGGCGGTCCCGCGGGGGTCCAGGCCATCGCCCATAGCCTGAGCCTTCCCGCAGATACCCTCGAAGACGACATCGAGCCCTTCCTGCTCCGCAGTGGACTGATTCAGCGGACCCCCAGAGGCAGAATCGCCTGTGAGAAGGCTTTTCAGCACCTCGGCCGACCCATGCCGCCAGCGATGTCAAACCAGCCAAAGTTGTTCTAGGTGTCGTTATGGCAGTGTATGTCGTTGCGTGAGTGGCTGCCTATGTGGCAGTCTTCGGGTCTTCGATGTCGGAAAGTTCACTAAAACCTCTCAAAACCAGGCGTCAGGTGACTGGCACAACGGTTGCGTAAGTTGCTGCTCCGGGATTTTCTGAACAGCGGAGGTATCGCAGCATGGCGTTCCGACCGGACAAACTGACCGTCAAATCACAGGAGACCGTTCAGCGGGCACGTTCGGTGGCCGAGGAGGCAGGCCACCGGCAGATTGTCCCGCTGCATTTGCTCAAGGCCCTGCTTGAGGATCCGGAGGGGATTCCCCGCGCCATCCTCAACAAGCTCGGGGTCAATCTCGCGCAACTGACCAGCCAGATCGACGGAGAACTCGGTCGACTCCCGTCGTCCACCGGCTCCAACATGGAGATCGGAGGGAGTCGCGAACTCATGCAGGTGCTCGAAGCGGCCCAGAAGCAGGCGGATTCGATGCAGGATGAGTTCGTCTCGACCGAACACCTGCTGTTCGCACTGACCCAGGTTGAGGACGCAGCCAAACGGCTGCTGCAAATCAATGGGATTGAGCAGGCAGATCTGCTCGAAGCGCTGAAGACCGTCCGGGGAGGGCATCGTGTGACCGACCAGCATCCCGAAGACAAATATCAGGCACTCGAGAAGTACGGGAAGAACCTCGTTGAGCTCGCGCGAAAGGGAAAGATCGATCCGGTCATTGGCCGGGACGGCGAGATTCGCCGCGTGATTCAGGTCCTCAGCCGTCGCCGGAAGAACAATCCCGTTCTCATCGGGGAGCCGGGTGTCGGCAAGACCGCCATCGTGGAAGGCTTGGCGCATCGTATCGTACTCGGTGACGTTCCCCAGGTCCTCAAGGACAAGACGGTCGTCGCCCTCGATCTCGGTGCGTTGATTGCCGGAGCAAAATACCGCG
>CAZUXX010000236.1:4230-6102 GCA_964624215.1 uncultured Planctomycetaceae bacterium | reverse complement strand
CCAGGGGCTGACTCGACTTCTTCAGAATCCAGTACTTGCGCATCCGCTGGGCGATCTCGTCCGCATCGCCCGGCTGCAATTCAAACTCGGCCTCCACAATGGCCAGCTCGTTGATGCTGCTCACACGGTATTCGAACGACAGCTCCTCGGCATCACGGACACACCGCTCCCCCTTGCCCGTGACCACCGTGACCGACGCGGTCACGCTGCCGATGTCCCCGACCCGGGTTCCCGCGTTCCCGTGCAGTGCTCCGCCGATGGTTCCGGGAATTCCGACGAGAGACTCCATCCCCGCCAGTCCCGCATTCACCGTCTCGCTGATCACGTGCGAGAGCAGCGCACCGGCTCCCGCGCGGACCCGGGTCCCGTCAATCTCCACCCGGCTGAACGCGTCATGAGTCAACCGCAGCACAACGCCGGGCACTCCTTCGTCGCGGACCAGCAGGTTCGATCCGCCCCCCAGCACGCGCACCGGAATGTCATTCTCGTAACAGCACAGGACCACGGCCTGTAGCTCTTCGATGCTGCGCGGCTCAATCAGTAATTGTGCCGGTCCGCCAACCTTCAGCCATGTCAGCGGTGCCAGCGGGACATCAACCTGCGTGATGTCTGCAAAGTCGTCGAGAGAACTCATCAGCAATCCGTTCGATCGATCCGGCCCCCATGATCACGACGACATCGCCGGGCCGGGGGACAGTCTCCAGCGTGCCCGGGAGAGAATCAAGCGAAGGCAGTGCCTCGGCCGGAATCCCCGTGTGCCGAACCGCCCTGGCCAGTTCGACATGTACGGGACATTCCTCCCTCCTCAATGCCTCACGCGCCCCGTATGCCGGTAACACGCAGACCGCATCAGCAGTCGCCAGGGCCCGGACAAAGTCGTCGAACAGCACCCGGGTCCGGCGGACCTGGTGCGGCTCGTAATTCACGAGAATCCGGCTGCGAGGGTGTCGCTGGCGAAGCGCCGCGACGGCCGCCCGAATCGCCGTGGGATGGTGGGCATAGTCGTCATAGAGAAAACGACCGCCAAGCTGGCCCAGCGGCTGGAGTCGGCGACGAACCCCCGGAAACGACGCAATCCCCCGCCGGACATCCCCAACCGGCAAGCCACACTCAATCGCATAAGCGGCCGCAAGTGAAAGATTCAGGACGTTGTGCAGCCCGGGAAGCGACGTCTGCAGCAGAATCGCCTCCCGCCGTGTCCGTGATCGCAATGTCCAGTGGATCGTCCCCTGCCCTACCCCGGACAGCGCCCCTCCTCTGGCTTCCGGCAGAATCTGCCAGTCACAACCGGCTCCGAAGCCGACACTCCGGCACGGTTGCGGACCCCCTCGGAGTTTTCGGGCGATGGCCACCGCACGCAGAGTCGGCGCACTGTCGCCGTTGACGATCAACTGTCCTCCCTCCGGACAGCGGGCCACAAACTCCGCGAACACCTCTACGGTCTCGGTGAGATCCCGGTAGCTGTCGACATGATCCCAGTCGATGCCGGTCAGCACGACAGCGTGTGGCGAGAAGCTGAGAAAATGCCGGCGGAATTCACAACTCTCAACGACAAACGTCCGGGAGCTTCCCGCAAACCCGTGCCGCCCGGTACTGACTGCCTCGGCTCCGCAATAGCCGCTGATCGATTCCCCGGCCGTGGTGTAAAGATGACAGAGGGCTGCCGTGGTCGTGCTCTTGCCGTGCGTTCCGGCAACGCAGACGGCTTCAAACGAGCGGGTGAGTTCTGCAAGAAACTCGGGAAGCGGACGTTCGGAGATCCCAATCGCACGAGCAGCCGAGCGATCCGGATCCTCGAAAGGAACGGCGGGACTGTAAATCAGTTCCCGGCAATCCGGTCGAATCCTGCCTGTCGGGCGAGACACGCAAATT
>CAZUXX010000236.1:3607-4220 GCA_964624215.1 uncultured Planctomycetaceae bacterium | reverse complement strand
CCGAGACGTGGGGACAGCATCCGAACCACTCAGCGGAACGTGATGGTCATGGAGCCATTCCGCCAGGGCCCGCATCCCGGATCCGCCGATGCCGACAAGGTGGACAGGCGCACGGGGCACCGCCACCCCGTTCAGGGGGGAAACGTCCGGACCCGTCGACTGGGCGTCTGATGCTGCGTGAGCGAGATCCATGCGTCGCGGTGCACGTCCATCCGGGGGATCCGGCCATCTCAACGGCCGCATCCACCCGGGTCTTTCTGAAAGTCGGACGCACTCTATGCTGCACGCCCCGGCGACGCGAGACGAGTCGGCACAGCATCAGTATTTCCACGACGTCTGCAGAACCGCCGTCCCATCGAGCGAGATCTTTCCTCCGCGGGAGCGATACTCCAGGTTTCGATTGAAGACATACCCCACTTCGAACTGTTGGGTCGTCCCGAAGGTATCGCGGCCTTCCCAGCCGAAAAGAGCCCGCAGATCGCCGTAGGTCGCCACATCCTTGGCTCCTCCCGCACGGCGAACGGCCCAGCTTCCCCCGCCAAACTCTCCGGCGACGTACAACCAGTTTTCGCCCTCGGGAGAACTGCTGGTTCTCCAGGCAATTCGTGGACGC
>CAZUXX010000236.1:0-3597 GCA_964624215.1 uncultured Planctomycetaceae bacterium | reverse complement strand
TGATGAGTTCCACCAGCACGTCCGGTTCAGGTTTCCAGATGATCCCCGCCGCAGGCAGCACGTTGACGTCTTCACGATCGAGGTACGCCACACCGGCCGAGAGAGTCAGGGTCTCGTCATGGACATAGAACAGCATCAGCCGCGACGGAATGCGGAATGAGTCCGACGACTCGTTGTCAAAGTCCGTGTAGAGCCCCGGAGCGACCGCCCCCTGCAAGAAGATATCCTCCGCCAGCGGCAACGAAACAACCCCTTCCAGCGACAGGTCGTACAGCCGCGGTGGCAGGTCGCGGATCACCGGCCCGTCGAGAAAGTGCACTGCAAAACGCGGGTTGATTGACAGCCACTTCGCCTCGGAAGAACTGATCTCTCCGCGGATGTCGATCGTCGCCCAACCGAGATCGCGACGACCGTCGCCGGGAAGCAGCCAACTGATCGTGTCCGATCCCGTTCTCAGCCGCAGCCAGTCTTCCTCAATCGGGGCAGCCAACGCCACGCCCGGGTCGGTCAGGGGAACGGGCGGAGGCAACGGTTCACCGGGAACCAGAGGTGGGGCCGGGGGCGCCAGGGGCGCCGGCGAGTGCATCGGTGGCATCAGTTCCGCCGGGAACACCGGTTGCGAAACCGGCTCGGACTCCTGAATCCCCAGCAACTGAACAAGCTCATCGCGATAGCGACTGTCCGGCATGCCGGGAGCCGGAGACTGCGCATCCAGAGAGGTTGTGGCGAGAAACATCGCCAGCATCAGGCAGAACAATGTCCGTCCGCGACTCATATGCGTGCCTGCCGTACGTGTTAAGAAGAGGGCGGCAGCCTAGATCGAGTCTCCCGGCGGAGTCATCAGAACTTGCCCCAACGCAAGCGAACCCGGCCTCTCAATCGGGCAGAACCGGCAGTCTCCGCCGCGCGTGTTCCAGACGCTCCGCTGCATGTTGCGTTTTGGAAACATCTCCCACGCGATCCGAAAATCTGAAAACTTGACTGAAGTTTCTGGGGTTGACCGGATTTGGCGGGGGCTCCTATGTTTCCGGCGCCAGTCGGAGCGGCGGACTTCTCAGCCGCTTCCATGTTCCCATCAAGCCTCCCCCCTATCAGGTGCCCGGCGCCTGCACGGCCCTTCCCGAGGAAAGGATTCCTTTCATGAAACGTTTCGCCCAACTCTGCGCCTCCCTCGCGGTGCTGGCCCTCGTCCAGGGATGCTGCCACCACGGTTGGGGCGGCTGTGGTCCGTGTAATACCGGTTGTGGCTATGGTGGCGGGTACGGTGCCGGCTACGCTCCCGCGGGCGGTTACGGCTATCCGGGTGCTGTGGCCCCCGGTGCCTACTACACCGGAACCACGATGCAGGCCGGCGTGCCGACCTACACTGCCGTCGCCCCGACGTATCCCACCGTCGCCACGACACCTCTGAACAATCTGCCGACGTACTGACGTCGGCTCGCGTCCCCCTTCCGGCTCTGCGTGCGGACTCCGGCCCCCCCTCTGGAGACCCGCAGAATCGGAATCTCGACAGGCACCGCGTCTTGCGAGGCGCGGTGCCTGTTTGTGCGCGCACTCGGCGCGTACACTTCAGGTCGGACCGGCAAGATCTGCCGGTATCACCTCCCGATTCTTCCGCGCGCAGATGGCCCGGTTCCAGTCTGCCTCCCCGACCTCGTGGCCGGGATCGTCCCAGTGTGACTAATGCAAATCGTTCTCCACCCGCACCCCGCTCTCCGCTTCAAGTCGACGGATGTCCGCCGCATTGACGAACCATTCCGTGCGGTGATTCGCGAGATGTTCTCTCTGATGTACGAATCAGGCGGCGTTGGTCTTGCCGCCAACCAGATCGGGCTCCCGTTGCGGTTCTTCGTGATGAACCACACCGGAGAAGCCAGTGAATCGGAAGCCGAGCAGGTCTTCATCAACCCGGTGATTCGCAATCGACGGGGACAGGCCGACGGGGAAGAAGGCTGCCTGAGCCTTCCCGACATCCGCGACGATGTACGGCGTGCAGAGAAGATCACCGTCGAGGCATTCGACATCACGGGACAACCGTTCCGTGCGAACCTCGAAGGTTTTCTCGCGCGAATCGTTCAGCACGAGAACGATCACCTGGACGGCATCCTCTTCCTCGACCGAATCAGCGACGAGGATCGGATGCTGCATTCCCAGGAACTCGCCGCACTCGAAGAGACGTACCGCCGCCAGCAATCCGCCGGAGAAATCCCGTCGGACACGGAAATCCGGACCCGATTGAAGGCGATCGCCGCCGCCGGCCACCTGCTTTAAGGGTTCGCTTCCCCCGGCAGAGCGTCCCGACACGAGATGCGGACTCTGGCAGGCTCGGAACTGACCGCCCTGCCCGGAAATCCCCTGTCTTGCGCTGCCTGCGCAATCAACACAACCGGAAAAATCTCCGAAATCCGCTCATGCCGCAAAACCGCTTCGGTCGATGAAACGAACGGCTGGGATATTCGTCCAGCTCGAGTACCGGAGCGATCTCATGATTCTGCGTAGCGTCTTCGTCCTGCTGGCCGGCCTTGCGTCCCTGAGCGTCTCGGGTTGCTGTCATTACGGCCCGTACGCAGCGCCTTACGGAGGGTACTACGGTGACTGCGTGATGGCACCGGACCAGTGCCCCCCGGTGTGTGATCCCTGTGCGGGGGTGTGCGACCCCTGTGTCGGCCCGATGCATCCGGTCGAACACGCGTATGCCGTTCGCCAGGCCCGGCACGATCATCACTGCGGCCCCCGTTTCCCGCTGCTGCACGCCTTGTGCCCCCTGCACTGGATCGAAGCCATGCACCGGCCGTTCCACTGTTCGCGGCGTCCAGGAATCTATGGCCCCCGTTACCTCGATCCCATGCCCTACAACGTGTGCGATCCGTGTGGCTGTGGAGTCCCCTGTGGCTGTGATACCTGTGGATCCGGTATCTCCGGCGAGGTGGTCATGGGAGACGGCTGGACCACGATGGGCAGTGACTGTCCGACCTGCCAGCAGGGAACGCAGGTGTACGGCGAGACCTACCAGGGCGAGTACTTCCCGGGGCCGGCACCGACCTATCAGCAGCCGCAACAGGGGGGGACTGAATCGATGAAGCCGGTCCCCTCGCCGATGCCGATGCCTTCCCCGATGCAGAATCCGATGTCGCCCCCGACACAGCCCATGGATCCGGGATCCTCCAGCGGCGTCGACGCCGTGAAGGCCGAAGACTTCTACATGCCGCGACCTCTCCCCATGCCAGTCCTGCAGGGGAGTGCAACCCAGCAGCACGGAGCCTCGACCACGGCTCCCCGAAGTCCGGTGCAGCCGGTGCTGTGGGTTCCGTCCGGACTGTGATCAACGCTGCGGTGAGGACGGATTCCCGCGCAGCCCATCCGACGGTCGGTGTCGTTCCGGGAGCTTGAGTTTCGGGCATCGACTCCGGTATGAGGTCGTTCTACCGGATGCCGGTTCCCGACTCCGCAACTCATGCACGCCTCGGCTCGTTTGACTGCCCCCCCTGCCCGACACGTCCCGAAACTGCTTGTCAGCGTCAGGGAGACCGTCGAGGCCGCGGCGGCCCTCGAGGGGGGATGCGATCTTCTGGACATCAAGGACCCGTCCGCCGGACC
>CAZUXX010000235.1:3470-6118 GCA_964624215.1 uncultured Planctomycetaceae bacterium | reverse complement strand
CCCAGACAGCTCGTGCCCCTTACGCTGTCGGGAAGGGACAATGCGAGGTGACGATGAGGTATGGGTCGCGCAGGGGGTGGGGGGTGTTCGTTGGTTGTCTCGCGCTGGTGGTGATGAGTGCCTGTTCCGATGGTGGGGGTGAGGAGGCGTCCGAGGACGGTCGGGATTCGGGCGGCGCGGAGTTAAGCGTGTCTGGGGTCGAGCCCGAGGTGACCAATGCGGTTGCGCCGTTCGATCACCCCTCTGCGGCGGATAGTCAGCGGCTCGCGATACTGCTCAACCAGCGGGTGGTCGAGGCCCTGAACGAGTGTTTGGTGCGTGAGGGGATCTCTCCCATCCCGCTGAGCGACATTCCGGATCGTGACGATCCGATGTTGTGGGCGAACGTGAGTTTTCCGAACATCGAGGGACTTGCCCGCAGTGGTTTCCCGACGTTGCCTGGTACGCCATCCTCTCCGTCGGATTTCGAAGAGCCGTCAGAGACCGACGCCCAGGTTGAGCAGGAGTGTGCCGATGAGACCGACGCCGGCAATCCTGGGCTCCGCTCAGCCTTGGAGCTGTACGCCTCGCTGCGAGGTGGTTGGGAGTCCGAGCTCCAGGAGATCGACGCGACCGACGAGATCGCTGGTCTCACTGAGGAGTTCAGCGCCTGTTTGCAACAGAACGGGATCCCCGCGACCGAGGCGACCGACGAGAACGCGTTTATGAACCATGTGGATGCGTCGTTGATGGGCGCTGATGACGATGCCGCCGAGATGGCGTCGATTCGCGAGCGGTATGGCCAGCTCTATGTCGAGTGTGGTCGGGACCTGTTCGAGGCTCGTGAGCGGCTGCGGGGAGGAGACCGGCGGCGCGACTTTCTCGCCGAGAACGAAGCGGCGATCGTCGAGCTGTCCGACGCGGTGTTCGGCTCCTCTAGTGAAAGCTCAGACAGCTGAGGGGCTGGGCGCGGGGACGGGCGACGCTGATCGTCGCGGTGCTGGGGGTCGTTGTGGTTCCGGGTGTGTTGTGGGCGGTGTCCAATGCTGGGGTCTCCCCGGCTCAACGGGTGGCCGATGCTGATCCGCCACCTGCGCCGGTGGTTGATGTGGAGGTCGAGGAGCGTCGCTTGGTCGACGTGGCGGTGGTCCGGGCCCAGGTGACCGCACCCGAGGTCCGGTCGGTTGGCGCCCCCGCGTTGGGGGATCTGTCGCCGGTGGTGATCGATGTGCCGGTGTCGGTAGGGGACCAGGTGGACGCCGGCAGCGTCCTGGCTGTCGTCGCTGATCGACCCGTGATCGCTGTGTCGATGCCGGTTCCGCTGTACCGCGAGCTCACCGCCGGAGCCGAAGGTCCCGACGTGGAGCGGTGGCAGCACGCGCTCAACGACATGGGATACGAGTCGCCGACCGACGGCCGATTCGATGAAGCGACCCAGGCCGCGACTCGCTCGTTCTATGAAGACAGCGGCTTCGCGCCTGTAACTACCTCAACCGGCGAGGGCGACCAGGTGTGGGTCCCGCTGGGTGAGGTTGTGGGGCTCGGTGAGTTGCCGGGTGTGGTGTCCGCGGTCGAGGCGGTGCAGGGCACCGTCGCCGAGGGCCCTTTGCTGTCGATCACCGCCGGTGATCTTGTGTTGACCGCCACGGTCGAACCGTCGCTGGCGTCGTTGATGACACCGGGCACCTCGGCCACCGCTGCCGATGAGGGGTGGGATCTGACGGTGGTGTCGAACCATGAACGAGACGACCAAGGGCGATCGATCGTACGGCTGGAGGCCCACAGCTCGATCCCATCGGAGGCCTTTGGTCGCGACGTGCGGGTCGAGGTGTCGCTGGCCGCCACCGACACTGAGGTGTTGGCGGTGCCGGTCGCTGCTGTGGGGTCGAGCGCCGATGGTGCGCACGTGCGAGTCGTCGACCCAGACGGCGAAGTGCGCTCGGTGGGGATCACGACCGGTGCGAGCATCGGAGGTTGGGTCGAGATCGTCGACTCCGACGACGATCTGACCGCCGGCACGGTCGTGCGGGCAGGGTGAACGGCCCCGACGCCGTCGTGTCGTGCACCGGCGTTGCGCGAACCTACGACGGAGACGTTCCGATCGAAGCGTTGCGCCCGGCAACCTTCGAGATCCGACAAGGCGAGAAGATCGTCGTCTGCGGCCCGTCGGGTTCGGGCAAGTCGACGCTCATGAACGTGCTCGGACTCCTCGACAGGTCAACCGCCGGCACCTATTGCCTCATGGGCCACGACACCACCACCCTGAGCGAAGCAGACCGATCAGGGCTTCGAGCAATGTCGATCGGCTTCGTGTTCCAGTCCTTTCAGCTGCTGCCGGGGCGCAGCGCGACCGAAAACGTCGCCGTCGGCCTGTTGTACCTCGGAGCCGACCGTCGACAGCGCGCCTCTCGGGCCCGAGACGTCCTTGAACGGGTCGGACTCGCACACCGCGCCCAAGCCGACGTCACCCGCCTCTCCGGCGGTGAACGCCAACGGGTCGCGATCGCGCGAGCCATCGTGCACGAACCAGAGCTGCTATTGGCCGACGAACCCACCGGCAACCTCGACTCTGCCAGCAGTCAACTCATCCTCGGACTCCTCGACGAGCTCAACGAGGCCGGGTTCACCCAGATCGTCGTGACCCACGACCACAGCGTGGCCGCCCAGTT
>CAZUXX010000235.1:0-3460 GCA_964624215.1 uncultured Planctomycetaceae bacterium | reverse complement strand
ACGGCCACCTCACCGACTCACAGGCCCAACCGTGAGCACCGACACGCAACCGCTGCAGCGGTCCCGGCTACGCCTGGCAGATCTCATCCGGGAGTCCTGGCTCGAGGTGTCGCTCCGCCCCGCGCGAGCGGCCATGACAGGGCTCGGCGTCGCCCTCGGCGCTGCTGCGGTGGTGGCGACCATCGGTCTGGCTGACACCATCCGCTATCAGGTCTCTGATGAGTTCGACTCGCGGCGCGCCACCCAGATCGAAGTGCGTAGCTCCGACACCGAAGAACCCACAACCGCCGATGGCGCAACGACCGAAGCGCGGTTCCCCCCAGCGGAGATGACGCTCGAGCGGGTCGGCGCCCTCAGCGGTGTCGACGGAGTCGCCGTCGTCAGGGAAACGACCGCCGAGCATCGAGTGGCACCGAACCAAGTCGTCGACCCCACCGCCATCCCGCAGCAGGCACGAATCTACGGAGTCGACGCGGCTGGCCTCGCAGCCCTCGACACCCAGATCCGCGGACCGGGCTGGGGCCCATGGCACGACCAGCACCAAAGCCGCGTCGCCATCTTGTCCCACAATGCAGCCAACCAGCTCGGAGCCCAAGGCGTGGACCTGGGCGACACGCTGTTCATCGACGGCATCTCGTTCACCGTGGTCGGCATCCTCGACGAGTCCCGTCGCCTACCCGCGCTCACCGGCGGCATCGTGATCCCCGCCAGCACCAGCACCATGTTCCCCCTCGAGACCGAACGCGACCGCCTCGTCGTGACCACCCAACCCGGTGCCGCCCGGCCAGTCGCCAACATCCTTCCCGTCGCCGTGGACCCATCCCACCCCGACAACTGGATCGCCTACGCCCCCGACGACACAGCAACCCTCCGCAACGCCGTCGACGACCAACTACAAGCCCTCGCGCTCGGCCTAGGGGCGATCGTCCTGTTTCTCGGCGCAGTGTCGATCAGCAACGCCACCCTCACCTCGGTCCTCCAGCGCGTCCACGAAGTCGGACTCCGCCGCGCCCTGGGCGCACGACCCCGCCACATCGCAGCACACATCCTCCTCGACGCCGCCATCCTCGGAGCCCTCGGCGGCCTCGCAGGCGTCGCCGTCGGCGTGACCGCAGTACTCGCCGTCACCGCCACACAAGGATGGGTACCCGTCCTCGACCCACGCATCCCCGTGCTCACCATCCTCGGCGCACTCACCGCCGGCACCCTCGCAGGCATCTACCCCGCACGCATCGGAAGCCGCCTCCAACCCACCGAAGCCCTTCGACGCGAATAGCGAGTCGCGAGTTGGATCGCACTTCACCGCCGCCAGCCTGTCCAGCCAGCGCGGATGCGGTTCAATAGAGGTAGGCGCTGCTGATCCGATTGTTCCAGCCGAGCAGCATCTGGGAGGCGGTCGCCCAGGCGCTGGTGTTGCCGGGGTAGAAGCCACTCGTTCCGTTCGTACCATCGGCAAGTAGCGAGGAGCATGCTCCGACCCGGTAGGAGCTGATCTGATTGTTGAAACCAGCGGTCAGGTTGACCCACACGCCGCGCGAGGTAACCGCGAGCACCGAGCCGGTGTAGTTGGTGCCGGTATAGAGGCGCAACGGAGTGCTACACGTGGCCGACGCTATTCCGAGGTGGTCTGGTGTCGGCTGCTTCGCCAGATGCGTGTCGAGGGCGGCTTCTGTATCGAAGCAGGTGAGTGCGACGCCGTCGGTTGCACAGGCAGTCATGCGCTCTGCCGTTCTCTCCACATGCGGCTCGGTGTCGGTCGATGCACTCGCTTGGGCCCCTCCAAGGGTGGAGAGGAGTGCGACCAGGATCCCAAGCGAAGCCACTAGGGCTGGGCGGTTCATCATCGTTGCGTGTGCTCCTCAGGTCATGGTGTCGGGGCAGGGGGGATGGGGACGATGGAGACGGTCTGGGCTTGGGGGTCGACGGCGATCGAGCCGCACCACTCCCCCTGCGGGGGCTCACTGGCGGCGACGTCCCAGTGGGCGAGGCCGGCTGTGTCGAGTTCGGTGCGAACGATGGAGGCGGTGTCATCTGGGGACACGCATTGGCCGAGCAGTTGATCAACGACAGTGCTCTGGAAGGCGTTCAGAGCGTCGAGGTCATCGAAGCCACCGTCGAGCTCCGCCAGTCCTAGATCCCCGCAGGTCGCTGCGTTGCTACGAGGGAACACCGCAGCTACCCCATCGCCGAGCACGCACCCCACCAGAGGTGGTGCGGGGTCAGAGCCGAAGATGTCCACCAGCTCGGGGTTTGACCAGGCTTGTTCACAGGTCTTGACCGGGGTGCCGCTGTAGGGCACCAGGGCCGCGTCGGCATCAAGGTCGAACTCCGAATGGCACATGACCCCAACGGGGTCCTCCGCTGGACGGGTCCACACGACCGCAGCCGCGGTCGCAGCCAGTGCCGCCACCGCAACCGCGACCGGGATGAGGTTGCGGCTGCGGTGGCGACGATCCCGGGACACCGCCGCGAACACCCGATCGAGCGTTTTGTCAGCATCGGCGTCGGAGACCGACACGTCTCCTCTGAGGGGGTCGCGACGCGACAGCCACTCGATCGGGTCGAACTCGTCGCGGGTCACGCCTTCCCCCTCTCCACGTGCTCGCGGAACCGCGCTCGTGCCCGCGACAGGCGCGTCCGTGCTGCTGCAGGTGAGCACTCGAGGATCTCTGCGAGTTCATCGGTGTTGCACTGGTCCCACGCCACCAAAGACAGGACGAATCGATCGACCTCGGCCAGCGCTTCGAACGCTGCCTCGACCACGGCGTCGTCGAACCCACCCGAGTCGGCGGCGCGAGACGCGTCGGGTGCCGCGACCACAGACAACCGCTCGCCCAAGTGGCGGCGACGTCGCCGCGACCGGAAGTGGTTCAGCATCGTCAACCGTGCCACCCCGAAAAGCCACCCGACCTGGCGACCCGGACCGCTCGGGAGCTCGTCGAAGCGTCTCCACGCCACCACGAACACCTCCGCGACAATGTCGTCGACATCGCCATCAGGAGCCCGACGGGCGACGAAACCGCGCACCCGCGGCAGGTGGCAACGAAAGAACCGTTCGAACGCATCGGCAGATGTCTCCGACGAAGGCCCCGCATCGGAGCCCCGCCCAAGTGTGGTCATGACGTCCTCATCCCACCCTCACAGTGTCCGCCACACCCCGAAGTGTTACACCCCTGCTGGAGCGCACCCAGCGACGCCTTCCGCCACCTCAGCACCCGCGATGGCTGGTCCCGGATCTACGAACAAATCGCCATCCTCGCGGAGGTCTCTGCCGAGTGACCCGCCTGACCTTCGGGTCGATACCCCGACGATCATCGCCTGACCTGGGCATTCACCCGACCGGACAGTAGAAATCACAGTAGAAGCGGTCCCTGAAACGCCAGAGAGGCCCTTCTCGGATTGCTCCGAAAAGGGCCTCTGACCAGGTACTTCAGATGGTGGCGGGGGCAGGATTTGAACC
>CAZUXX010000234.1:0-6125 GCA_964624215.1 uncultured Planctomycetaceae bacterium | reverse complement strand
CGTGGGGTCGTTTGCTCAGCAAGATCAATGACCGCGACGCGGCTGAGGCGATCTGGCGGGCGGGAGTGGATGCCGTCCGGGCGGACCGTGTGATTCGGGACCAGGTTCGAGTGGAGGGGGATGCGCTGGTCGTGTGTGGTGAGGAGATTCGGCCTGATCGCGACGGGCAGGTGGTCGTCGTGGGGGGCGGGAAGGCCGGGGGTGGGATGGTCCGCGGTCTGGAGGCGGTGTTCGAACGGGATGGGACACCGTGGAATGTTTCGGGGCACGTGAATGTTCCGGACGACTGCGTGGCACCGACGCAATTCATCGAGCTGCGGGGAGTACGTCCTGCGGGCTTGAATGAACCGACTGCCAACGCGGTGGAACAGACGCGAGCGATGCTGGGTCTCGTTGGAGAGCTTTCACCGCGCGACACGTGTGTGGTGCTGCTGTCGGGAGGGGGGAGTGCCCTGTTGTGTGCTCCGCGTGAGGGAATCACGCTGGAGGACAAGCTGCAGGTGACGCGTTTTCTAAGCGGGGCCGGCGCTTCGATTGATGAATTGAACTGTGTGCGGCGAGCGCTGTCGGACATCAAAGGAGGCGGGCTGGCACGGGCCTGCCGCGCGGGGCGGCTGATCACGCTGATCATCTCCGACGTGATTGGAGACCCGCTGGAGACGATTGCGTCGGGACCGACGGTGCCAAGCCCGACCACGACTCGTGATGCGGCTGAGGTTCTGAAGCGGTATGCGTCCGGCTTGTCCGCGGTGCCTCCGGCGGTGCTCGCGGTGCTGGAGTCAGAGGAGGAGGGAGAGGGGCGGTCGGAGGAGCGGGAACGTGTTCGCGATCGTCGCGAGTTCGTGCTGGCGAACAATCGGATGGCTCTGGACGCTGCCGCTGCGCGGGCCAGAGAATTGGGATTCGACGTGGTCGCGGTTGACGAGAACGTGCGGTGGATTGCGCGCGAGGTGGGGCGGGAGCTGGCGTTGCGGCTGATCGAGCTTCGACATGTGGCTCGCAGTCGGCGACGTCCGCTGTGTCTGTTGAGTGGTGGTGAGCCGACAGTGCAGTTGACGCGGTCTGAGCCAGCCGGTCGTGGGGGGAGGAATCAGGAACTGGTGGCATCAGCGATCGAGGCGTTATGGGAGGATGGAGGAGAGGGGCTGGCGCTGCTCTCCGGGGGGACGGACGGGGAGGATGGTCCGACCGATGCCGCGGGGGGCGTCGTGGATGAGGGAATTCTGGAGGAGGCGGTGCGTCTGGGGTTGCGACCGGACACTGCACTGTCGAGGAACGACTCGTATCCGTATCTCGACAGTCTCGGGGGGCTGTTGCGAACGGGGGCGACCCACACGAACGTGATGGACGTGCGTGTGGGGCTGGTTCGATGCGAGTGACGGGCGCGTGGACCGGGAGTGGCGAGGGTTGCCGGCAGGTCAGTTCCAGTGTTGCGGTTGTCGCTGAGCGACGGCGTCCCAGGAGAAGCGTCGGAGTGAGTGGGAGATCAGGCTGCCGTGCCCGTTGAACAGGGAGGGAGGCAGGCAGTGGATCATGGCGGCGAGGACATCGCGCTGGGCGTCGATCGTGTTGTCGGTACAGGTTGCCTCGCCAAAGGCGGCGGCGAGTCCGCCGGTGAGCATCGGCCACAGCGTCGTGGTGGGTGCGACGAACCGTTCGGCGGCCGCTTCACGCACGCGGGCGGGTTCGATGGCGAATTCGAGGATGTTCGCGGTTGGCTGGAGCTGGCTGAGGAGAGTATCGGACCAACGTTCACATCGTCGGCGGAGGCGGTCCAACCGGAGGATCTGTGAGGTGGCGAGGTGCTGGCCGTGGAGCATGTCGTCGAGGACATCGCGGCGTGCTTCGAGGGTGCGGATGTAGATTCTCCGCACAAGGGGGTCGAGCCCCGGGCCGCCGGTGCGCTCGTCGATGACCGAGAGGGTGGCGGTCCAGACGCGCGTGGCGACCTCACTGAGGAGGATTTCGTTGTAGAGGGCTTCGCGCAGGAGTTGCCGCGGTGCTCCGAGCGAGTCGGCGTTGTTCAGCAGGGATTGCCAGAGATGGTCGCGGTGGCGTTCAGCGGCGTAGTAGCGGGGCAGCCGCGTTGGAAATCGGGAGGCGTCTTCGCAGAGCGAATCGACGCAAAGCACGCCGAGCGCGCTGAGTTCGAGAGTGGTCCGCAAGAACACAGGCGTCGGGTCCGGGTTAAGTCTCGTGGATGCAGGTTTATCCGAGGCACCAGGGCAAACGAGGTACCGACCGCGATGCGACCTCATAAAGCTTTCCACAAGGTATTTAACCATCACCACTTATAAAGACCACCTTCAACTGACACCGGCTCGGAACGTTGCTGTATCGAGACAACGGGTGATTCGAAACGTAGACAAACGGGGGGTGTCGCTGATGTGTGCGGACCGTTGAGGGACGTGGCGACGGGAGCGGTCGTCGGCTGTGGGGCAGGGGGCTCCGGACGCGTTGCTGCTCGCGGATGGGTTGGTGGGAGTTCCGGTCAGGGAAGTGCTTCACTTTTGGCGGAAGTGGCACGGTTGGTGCCTGAATTCAGGGCGAACTGTTGACACGCAATGTAAAAATCGCGGAATCAAACGGTGCTGTCCGTTGAGGACCACTCACTAATGCCTACAATTCAGGCATCAGGGCCCATTATCCAGGCATACTGGCAGGTTTGAGCGGTGGCGGACGACGCATTCCAGGGGATGATCGGCGGCAGTGAGGCGATCCGTCAGGTCTACCGACTGATCCAGCGCGTGGCACCGACGGCGGCGACGGTGCTGCTGCTGGGGGAGACCGGGACCGGTAAGGAGCTGGTGGCCCGTGCGATTCACGAATTGAGCCCGCGGGCTTCGGGTCCGTTTATTCGCGTCAACTGCGGAGCGTTGAGCGAGGGGGTTCTCGAAAGCGAGCTGTTCGGCCATGTGAAAGGGGCGTTCACGAACGCGGTCGAGGGGCGGACGGGCCGGTTTGAAGCGGCGCACGGCGGGACGATCTTTCTGGACGAGATCAACTCGGTGAGCAGCAACGTGCAGGTGAAGCTGCTGCGCGTGCTGCAGGAACACGAGTTCGAACGGGTGGGGGATTCGCGCACGATTTCGGTGGACTGCCGGATTGTGGCGGCGACGAATCGCGATCTGGAAGAACTGGTTGAGGAGGGTTCGTTCCGGGAGGACCTGTACTATCGGCTCAACGTGTTGCCGGTCTATCTGCCACCGCTGCGGGAGCGGACGGAGGATATTCCTCTGCTGGTCCGGCATTTTGTCGAGCGGTATGCGGAGGAGAACGGTCGGACGATCGCGGGGTTTGCCAACGATGCCATGGGTTACCTGAAGGCCTACAGCTGGCCGGGGAACGTTCGCGAACTGCAGAACTACATCGAGCGGGCGATTGTTCTGGGAGACGGCGAGACGCTGGGTGCCGATCTGTTGCCTCCGCACGTGCGGGGGGAAGCTCCGGTGCGATTCGGGCGGATGGATCGAAGCGATCTGGAGTCGATGTGCAGTGAGCTGGTGAGCCGCGGGTTGCGTGAGCGTCCGGAAGAAGGGAAGGCGTACGAAGCGGTGATGGGTCTGGTGGAGAAGGAGCTGATTTCGCAGGTGCTGCGGATCTGCCAGGGGACGCAGACGAAGACGGCGCTGCGTCTGGGGATCAACCGGAACACGCTCCACAAGAAGATTGAAGAACATGGCCTCCAGGAACTGTCCCGGTGATCCTGTGGAGGGGTTTTTGTGGCGGCGCGATGCCTGTGGACGCGCTGCAACGCGGAGCGGCGGGGCTATTCGATGGCATCGAGTTCGGGATCGAGGCCGAGCGCGAGGATCCGTTTGCGGAGTTCGTCGTCGCCGTCGAGCAGTTCCCGTCGCTGCTGGAGGTGCCGGTTCTGGAGTTGTCGCTGCGAGCGGTGGAGGAGGGCACACCAGGCACGGGGTCCTTTGCGTCGCACGGCATCGATGAGAGAGGGAGCGCGGGTGCCCCAGGCGGCCGGGATGATGTCGTCTTCGAGCGAGAGAAGCTGATGGAATGAGCCGGGATCTCCCTGGCGTGCGGCGCGTCCGGCGAGCTGGCGGTCGATTCGTCGAGCGGCGTGGAGTTCGCTGCCGATGACGTGGAGTCCGCCGGCGGCGCGGACCTCGTCGGTGAGTGCGATGTCGGTACCACGTCCGGCCCTATTGGTGGCGATGGTGACCCGGCCGGCGTGACCGGCCGCGGCGATGATCCCGGCTTCCTTTTCGGGGTTCAGCGCATTGAGAACGACGTGGTCGACTCCGAGCCCGCGGAACCATTCGGAGAGTTCCATCGAGGTGGAGATGGCCGGGGTTCCGATGAGAACGGGTCGCCCCTGCCTGCGCATTTCGAGGGTTTCGTGAACGATGGCGCGCCATTTTTCGTCGCGGGTGGCGAAGGCTGTTTCGGCCAGGATGCGGCGTTGGCACGGTCGATGGGTCGGGATGGTCTGCACCTTGAGGCCGTAGACGGCCTTGAGTTCGCGGGCGGCTTCGCGGGCGGTGCCGGTCATGCCGCCGACATGGGGGAAACGGGAAACGAACTCCTGAATGGTGATCCGGGCGAGGTGACCGGTTTCGGGTGTGAGGGGGACGTTTTCGCGGGCCTCGATGGCCTGATGGATTCCGCCGTTCCAGGTTCGACCGGGCTGGATGCGTCCGGTGGATTCGTCGACGATTTCGATCTTGCCGTCGCGGACAACGTAGTGACGGTCGCGCTCGTAGCGGAGGTGGACGAAGAGGGCGCGCTCGATGAAGTGGTGAATGTCGGTGAGTCTGAGGGGAGCGATTTCGGGGGGCATGGTCCTCCAGCGAATTGCTGCACGGCCGGCGGGGGTGAGTGCAGGCCATCCGCCGGTCGAGAGCTGGACGAAATGCTCTGTCTGGTGCAGTTGGGGCGCGATGCGGGCGGCCCAGCGATAGCAGGCGGCGTGTGCCCGGTCGGCGCGGCCGACGGGTCCGCTGATGATGAGGGGGGTGCGGGCCTCGTCGATGAGGAGGCTGTCGGCTTCGTCGACGAGGAGGAAGCCGGGTGGGGGCTGGACCGGTCCCGAGGGAGTTGAAGCGAGTGCAGCGTCCGGGGCGTGTCGCCGACGCTCTTCCAGCCGATCGCGGAGATAGTCGAATCCGAATTCGCTGACGGTTCCGTAGACGATGTCACAACGGTATTCGGCCCGACGCTGGTCGCGCGCGAGCGAGGAATGAATGCAGCCGGTTGTAAGACCGAGGCGTGCATAGAGGGGGCGCAGCCAGTTGGCATCGCGCTGCGCGAGGTAGTCGTTTGCGGTGGCGATGAAGACCTGGCGTCCGCGGCTGGCCTGGAGGAAGGCGGGGAGAGTGGCGGTGAGTGTCTTGCCTTCGCCGGTCTGCATCTCGGCGATGTGTCCCCGATCGATCGCGAGCCCCCCCTGGATTTGCACGGGGTAATGCTCGATGCCGAGCGTGCGGAGGGCTGCTTCACGAACCGTATGAACAGCGGCGTCTGTCTGACGGGAGGTGGAGCCGGCCCGGATCATGATCCTGTCAGGAGACTGGTGGTGGCGTTTCGATTGAGAGCAGGCTCTGTCGCCCCAGGGTTCGCCCTCCGTCGAGAGGAGAGATCAGTCGCGGCGAGTGCGCTGGGGTCGGTTGAGGATTTCCGAAAGGATCTTTCGGGTTGCTGAGCATCCCGAGGACGGACTCAGCCAACGGGGTGCGGGTGCGTCTGGCACCGGGGAGTGGGGGCGCGCTCCGTTCCTGGACGAGTGGTCGTGGCGGTGCTCCCTGAACGGCGGTTCCGGTCGTGGATTCTCCCAGCGAAGGCCCTAGTGGTGAGAGAATCGCAGGTGTTTTGGTAGTGAGGGGGGCCTGCGCTCCTCCGTGGAGGCGGGGGCGGTCCGGCTGACGCGGCACTGAAGGGGGACGTGACCCGGGAGCGGAGCGGGGCGGGATCGGTCGTCTTGGGGGAGGCCGGGAGGGAGCGGGTCCCCTGCGGGCGGGGGCTACGACCTCGACATCGTCGGCGTCGATGACGTCGTCGTCATCATCGTCGTCGGTTCGGCCCCGCAACTGTTGTCGCCGCTGCTGTTCGATGAAGCGGTCGAGTTCATCGCGGAGTTTTGAGCGGCGTTGCGGGATGGGGCGTTGGAC
>CAZUXX010000233.1:0-6146 GCA_964624215.1 uncultured Planctomycetaceae bacterium | reverse complement strand
CACCGGAGGAGGCCCGCCCGCGACTCTACCGGGAGAGGGGCGATTCGGTGCGTGATCTCCCCGGAGACGCCAGCAGGATGCCAAGGCCCAAAGCACTGCAGGCAATCGGATCAAAAGTGGTCCACCACCACGGTGCCCCGCTCTTCCATTCGATCCATGCGAACACGGGACCGTAGATCAGAAACGTCCAGCCAATGAGTTGGACGAGGGGCTCAAACCGCTGCACATCGAATGACAGCACCCACATCAGAATGCCGTGCATTCCGTAACAGAACGACGCCTGCCGGATCATGAATTCGACCAGCGTGCCCTGTGGCATCGGTCCCATTCCGATCCCGGAATGCGCGCGTTCCATCAGTTCCAGAGGCAGCACGACGGCGCAGAACGCCAGCATCTCAATGGTCCCGCCCAGTCGCAGCAGCCAGATCTGAATCCGCAACCGTGTCGACAGATCCGGTCGCGACCGATTCGGCTCGCTCATCGTCCGGAAGTCTCCTGAGCCTGGACGGGACGCGGCTGCCACTGTTCGTCAAAGAAATCGGCAGCGACGATTCTTCCGGGGCGTTGCGGACCTGGAGGTTCTGTCGTGTCTACGATCGCCCAGTCCGGCAGTTTGGGAGTCTGCCGCGCATTGTTCAGATAATCGTATTCGCGATAGGTGAAGCCACTGTTGAGGACAACATATCGCTCCGGATTCTCCGGATTCGGCGCAATCAGCAGTGGAACATGATGTCCCCCTTCGGCGACGGTCTCACCGATCGTTACTGACTCCGCCGTCCATTCGACCGGCAGCTCTCCGATGATCCTGCGGAGCACCGGGTTGGACTGCGGATCACCCCACAGAATCAGGTGATGACGGGCAACATCGTCTGCGGTCAGCTCGCTGGCCGGCCTGATCCGGACGTCACCGCGCATCTGTCGACGCCATTCCCGGACCGCCCGGTTGAGTTCCGATTCGACGAAGGCCCCGACCTGTTCGTTCATCGGCTCGCCATCCGAGGTAACGAACAGGAATGAGCCCATGAACGCATCGTCGATCGGGCCCTGCAGGTTGTGCCGCTTCCCCCGCGAAAGCGTCTCCTCGTCCCCGCCAATCTCCCAGCGTCCATCGTAGCGAACGAAGCGGCATTCAAATGATCCGTCACTGCGGATCCTGAGGCGCGGATCCTTTGCATTCCCCAGCGGGATCAGTCGCTCGACTTCGGCATCAAAGAAGCTGATGGTGAGTGGGGAAATCGCCTGGTCGATCTCGAAATCGAACCCCAGGCTACCGGGAGGAAACGTCACGGTGAGATCCCGGACGTTCCGGTGATAGATCTCGATCCGACCGAACGGATCGATCCGGGCGTCGACATCGGCCAGCGCCCAGTGCTCGTCGAGTGCATTGACCGTGATCCAGTGGATCGAGTTGTACTTGAGCGTATAGGTCTGCAGCCGGACGCGCCGGGGAAACGGAGCTCGCCGTGCCTGGGCGATTCGTTCCAGACGTTCTTCGATCGCCACCAGAGAATCGGGGTGGATCTTGTGCCCGGTCTGTGGACCGATGACGTGCACCAGCTCAAGTTCGTTGATCGACTCATTGCGAAAGGCCTGCACCATCACATCGGCAGCCTGTTTCTGGCGATCAATCTCGCCGCTGTACGCGATCGTCGGACAATGCCTCAGATTGGCGACCCACGGCGGACAGTCGTACCACAACCAGAGACGCTTCTCCCACCAACGCGGGGCGAGTGATTCTCCCTGAAATGTGCGGAGGAATTCCGGCGTCTCGGAGAACCCCGCCCCGGGCGTTGCCGCGAACCAGCGGTCCGGGTGATGAACTGCCAGATGCCAGCAACCGGCTCCTCCCATCGAGAACCCGCGGATCGCAATGAGGTTCTCGTCGATGCGGTACTCGCGTCGGGCATGTTCCAGCGCCTCGAACACGTCCACCTCACCGGCGAACTTGAACGCGTTCGAGTAGCGACCGAACGGATGCAGGACAAATGCCGACGTCGGAGCGATTGGTCCCGTCTGCGTCATCCGTTGATGGATGAACTGCACTTCGACAACCCGTTCGCCGCGACCGTGAAGCCAGACGTCCAGCCGTCGCCCGTCGCGTGCGTCGAAGTCGTAATCTTCAGGAACAAGCAGTCCGTATGGCTGGACCGTGTCATCCAGTTGCGAGCGAAATCCCCGGACAACCAGTCCCGTCTGCCGCGTCCACGGGGATTCGCCACGCGCGAGTGCCTCGGCCCGGGCGGTCCCTTCCTTGAGGAGAGCCTGCACCTTGACCCGGTCGCGATCGTCGAACAACTCCCGATGGTCGATCGCCTGTCGCACCGCTCGCGAGAAGATTTCGACATCCGGCAAAAGCCGCGCGATTCGGCCATCATCACGACGCCGGAGTTCCTCAATTTGTACTTCGAGTGACTCCAGCGCCGACAGAAACGTCGAGCGGTCCTCTTCAGAGAGTTCGATTCCTTCCGGAGGGATTGGCCGCACCGATCCCGGATTGTTGTCTTTCGGACCATCGGCACCGGCCGACGACGCAAGCAGAAAGACGACGGAGACGAGGAGTCCGCGAATCATGCCGGCTCTTTCCTGTCGATATGTCGAGGCCGCACAGTGCCCGTGCGAGAAGTGTAGCAAAGGCCTATCCCGAAGCCGGGCAGAAGGCAGCGTGTCAGCGATGGGGCTACAGGGTACTGGCACGAGTTGCCGTGCGACAGCACGCGGATCGCGTAGGCCTTGGCAGGGGCACGTTGCGCCCCTGTGGCGCTCCCGTCGGAAGTCAGCCGATGAGACAGCTGACCGTGAGCACGAGCGAACTCAGAACAGCAGCCAGATGGGAGGACGGTCAGAGCCTCCTCCAAATCCCATGCGACCTGTCCGCCCGGGAGCCGGTGTTCTGCCGGGACCGGTTGCCGGTGCTGTGGAGGTTCCGTCGTCGATCGCCACATTGAACCGTTGCAGAACCAGTTGAATCGGGTTTGCGACGGTTTGACTTCCCGACCCGGCAAACAGAAGGCCGACGGGGTGATTGCCGTCCTGCGTCACAATCAGTGAACCCGAATCGCCCGGCTGGCTGAACAGGGTGTCTTCTCCAATGATCGTGATCTGTCCGGTGAAATACGACGGGCCGATGTTATTGTAACCGACGATGGTCGATACGTTGATCGCCTTGATTGTGCCCCGGCGAAGTCCGGTTGTTCGCCCGTACTTCTGAACCTTCATCCCGATTCGGGGTGGAACCGGCGTACTTGACGGAAAGCCGTAGCCATCTGCCGGTGTGCGTGCGAGCACAAGCTCCTCTGGTGTGAGTTCATCGTTCGGGTCGGCGATCAAAGCGATTGAGGCATCAATGTGGTTCGGCGGACCGAGCACGGTATTACTCGGGCCGGGATAGATCGGCTGGAAATCTGTGAGAGTGGCCAGCACGTCATCGAGATTGTCCAGGCCCACATCACCGCAACCCGGCTGTGTAATTTCATCGCCAATGATGCCGGTTCCCTCGCGGCTGATGACGTGGGCATTGCTCAGGATGTAGAAGTTGCCGTCCGGGTCGATGACGCGTGCTCCCAGTGTCCCCGATGCACAAACGTCCGGCAGGTTAAACAGGGAAACACCAATCGGCACCGGCCGGTCGAAGCGATCGGCCGGGTCGGCCGGGATATCATCCACCGTGGCCAGCGGATCCGACTCGAGCAGTCCCGGGGGCAGATTTCCGGATTCCGTCGGCTCGGGGATCGGTTCGAGGACATCGTCCACCCCCTCGTCCGCGCCACCAGCTGCGTTGCCAGGTTCGTCTCCCCCGACCAGACGATTCCGTCGCCCTTTCGGGTTCGGAAGAGCGACTTTCCGGCCGTTGCGGTGCACAACCCGGTCCCAGGCAGGACCTGCCCGGAAGATGTCGCCGGTGATCGATGGCTGAACCGGCACACCATCCAGCTTCGCGGGAAGCTTGTCTTTCACCCCGTGGCGCAAGGCGTAGACCTCGATCACCAGGTTACCGTCAGCATCCTCGGCTGTTCCCGTTCCGACGACTCCTTCTTTCGAAAGAAGTTCAGGCGTCCACTTCGTCTGAATCGCCATGACGTGATCCAGTTCGGCCTGCGAATACTTCTTGCCGGGGATCAGTGGCTCGTTACTGCGACGGGCGGTACGGGGCTCAACCTCGGTCTTACTGGGGCCGACTCGAAATACTCGCGCACTCAACGTGAAATCACGTCGCGCCTGCGCTGTCAGAAACTGGTCTGACTTGAATTCCACCCGAATTGAACGGGTTTTCTCGGACGGCTTGAGAATCCCCTTCTCCGGGAGGACTTCAACAAACGGCGCGCCTCCCGCCAGGCGACCGTCTTCCAGTGCAGCATCGACACCTTCAACCCCGGTCGAGTCGATAACGACCACCAGCCGCCCACCGAGATCTTCTTCAGAGACGTTGCGAACAGTCAGACCGGTGAACAGCTTGCCGCTGCGATCGCTCCGCAGGGTCCCGGTCGTTTCAATCTCGATCCGGTCCGTAACGTCTTCTTCGATCGGCTCGGCCGCCGCGGTCAACGCTGCAGGTTCTTCCCCGTCTGAGGATCGCGTGGCCGACGTGGGAGGTGCGGCAAGGACCGTGAAACTGGCCGAGATGCCCAGAACTGCCAACCCACCCAGATGAACGATCGACGTCTTCATGCAGGAACCCCGAGATCCAGTCCAGGCTAGTTGTGGTGGCATAGTGACGACCGACAGCCTGCAGCTTTGCAGAAAGAAGTCGCCAGTCACTCCACCATTGTCGTACGCGATCTGGTCCTGACGGACTCTGTGCCGCGGAAGTGCGCAAGAAATGACAGGTCAAACCTACCTGTCGGCCGGTCCGCGGTCAACGAGAACGTTACCCAAATTCACAAGCCTCTGTTTGCGCTCGCAGATGAAAGCTTTTGCGCAAGTTCCGCGGCTTTTGAAGAATGAGTCGCCTGCGGGGCCTGCCGGGTCCGAGTCGCCTCGAAAACGACTGAATGTAAGGGTCGTAGCGGATGTTGCGTCGGCTAACCGGGGCAACAGCGTTGGTAGAGAATCCTGGCGGGAACGGGAGAGCGGCACGGGCCACACGCCGATTCCATCGGACCCGTTCACACTGTCCCCGACGCTTCATGCTGAGAAGCGGTGGATCCTGAGAGGACGAACGAGCGGGCGAATTCCGGTGACGTCGCACGCGGCCGGCGGCGAAGTCACCTTCGCTGCCGGCCTGTCGCGTTCACTCACTCACCGACGCCGTCTGGTCGTGGAAGGCTGCTGGCCGTCGACGCGAACGGCCTCAGATATTCCGCTCGCGAATCCAGTCGGTGTGGAAGACTTCGCCCCGCGGCTTATCGACCCGTTCGTAGGTATGGGCGCCGAAGTAGTCCCGCTGTGCCTGGAGCAGGTTGGCTGGCAGGCGAGCCTGCCGGTAGCCGTCGTAGTACGACAGGGCACTGGTGAATGCCGGCATCGGGATACCCAGCCGCGTACCGGTGGCAACGACGTTCCGCCAGCCTGTCTGGGCGTTGGTGATGGCCTTCGTGAAAAAGTCGTCCAGCAGCAGGTTTTCCAGGTCGGGATTCTTGTCGAAGGCGGCCTTGATGTCTCCCAGAAACCGGCTGCGGATGATGCAACCACCTCGCCACAGCAGCGCAATGTTGCCGTTGTTGAGTTTCCACCCGAATTCCTTGGCAGCTGCGTCAAGCTGCACAAAGCCCTGGGCGTAACTGACGATCTTCGATGCGTAGAGCGCCTGACGAATGTCCTCGATGAACTGCTTTTTATCGCCCGGGATGGAGGCTTGCTCGGTCGGCCCCGGCAAGACCTTCGATGCCCGCACGCGGGCATCCTTCTGGGCCGAGAGGCACCGGGCGTAGACGGCCTCGGTCACCAGAGTGGTCGGCACCCCCAGATCGAGGGCATGCTGACTCATCCACTTGCCAGTCCCCTTTTGCTGTGCCGTATCGAGGATCTGGTCGACAAGATCCTCACCCGTCAGCGAGTCCTTGACAGTAAAGATGTCACGGGTGATTTCGATCAGGTAGCTCTCAAGCTCGCCTTCGTTCCATTCCTTGAAGACTTCGTAGAGCTCGTGGTTCGACAGCCCCAGTGAATGCTTGAGAATGTAGTAAGCCTCACAGATCAGCTGCATATCA
>CAZUXX010000232.1:0-6193 GCA_964624215.1 uncultured Planctomycetaceae bacterium | reverse complement strand
AATCCCACAACCAGATTGTCAAAGATCAGCCCCACCCCCGAAGGGCAGGAGGGCCGGATTGCCGCACTGCAGTTCTCCGTGACTCCGGCGTGGAGTCGCGGGACCGGCGATGAAGCAATCATCGCGGCCGTTGCAAGGATGCTCTCGCCGGGATGACTCCTCGGCGTGAACTTCGTTGCTGCCGCAAACAGTCAAAGCCCCGCAACTACTTGACCATGCCTTTCCGGCAGGTGTCGAAGCAGTGATTCGCGAGGCGATCAACCGCAGCGAGAGCCATAGTAGCGGGGGCGAACCGAATGTCAAATCGGCATTGCCGAAAAATTGATTCAGTCTTTTTTGCCGGGAAACGGCGCCCGGGCCGCGGTCATGGGACGACCATTCTCCGCGAGGATTTCGAAGCCCGGAACCTTCTGCCGCTGCAGTTCGTCGGAGGTGGTCCGCGTTTCGGCAATTCGCAGGTGCGACCCGTCGCGCAGGACATCGAGGTTCGACATCACAACGAGTTCCCCCGGCCGGATCCCGGACGTGATTTCGACGAAACCCTGGAGCGAGCGCCCCACAGTGACGCGCCGCGACGCAGCGGTTGCTTGCTGTGAACTTTGTAAGGTCGGTTCGGCAAGGAAAACCCGGTCGTTGATCAGCACATCGCGGGGAATGAGGATCACGCCGGCAAGCTCACCCGCCTCGATGCGGGCATGGACAAAGGTTCCGGGGCGGAGGAGATCCGACGAATCCCGGTTCTCGACCTCGGCATAAACATCGACAGTACGGGTGGTGGCATCGGCAGCGGGAGCAATCCTGCGGATGGATCCCATCCAGCGGCACTGGGCGGTCTCGTGCTCCGCCAGTTGCACGCGGGGAAACTCTCCGCGATCCAGCAGTTCGGCGAGTTCATGGACTCGACTGACCGGCACGGGAAGGGGGATTTCCACCCGATCGAGGTTTGTGATTTCGAACAGAGGGTCGCCCACCTTCACGTATTGCCCGTCCTCGACGAAAACGGCACTGATGGATCCGGAGAACGGTGCCGCGATGGCGGCTCGCTGAACATCCAGTCGCGCCAGCTCCAGGTCCTGCTGGTGCGCAGCCAGCTGCGCCTGAATCTGGTTCCGGCGCGCGGTCTCCAGCTTCAACTCCCCTTCCAGTTGCAGCAAACCCGCTACCTGCTGTTGATACTCCAGTTCGGCACGGCGGATTTCAGACTCGCGCCCGGCACCCATGGATGCAAGTCTCTGTTGGACATCCAGTTGTGCCTTGGCCGACGCCACGCTCTCCTGTTTCTGGTCGCGAAGAACCCGCGCGGTGGCAATCTCCTGATCAAGCCGCTCGATTTCGGCCTCGGCCTGTCGGATTCGCGCCTCGGCCTGCAGGAGGCGTTGCCGGTACGTCTCCGGATCGATTCGGACCAGTGGCGGTGCCGGCTCGTCTGCTCCCTCGAGAATCGGTGAGACCCGGTTGCCGACTTCGAGTGCCGACGAATCGACAATCCGTCCGGCGACTTCGGCAGCGACAGTGACCCGTCGATCAGACGCCGCAGTCCCGAAGGCCTGTACCGTCGTACGGACATCCATCTCCTGGGCCACGAACACCGGCACCCGAAAGACCCGTTCGGGAGGCGGTGTCTGAACAGGGGGTTCCTTCAGTGATGCCAGAGAGACAAACGTCGCGCCGCCAATTACGAGCGCAACGGCGGCCAGAGCAAGCGAAATCAACCCTTTGATGAAAGGGCGCCGCTCCCGTTTCGCGGAAGCTGGTCGAGGCTCCGAGGACGCCTCATGGTGTGCTTCCACCTCGCGGGGACTTACTCGAGGAGGCCCGTATCTCATAGTGCTCCGACCGATTTGCCCGCCCGAAAACCGTCTGGTTGGCGTGCGGGGATTGTAGAGGCATCAGGCCATCCAACGCAGCACGATTTTTCGTCCGTTTCTGGAGTTGAGAGGGGGAATTCGGCCCACTGGTTCGGGAGAACCCGAGCGAAGGATGCCGCCAAATGACGGGACGTTCGCAGCGACAGGCACCGGCCTACGAGACCTGTTTTCCTTCCAGTGCTTCGCGGGCATTGGTCGCAAAAATCCGTTGGAGAGTTTGCGGATCCTGGACATGCTCGCGGAGGAACTTCTGCAACTGGGTGCTGTAGCACTGTCCTTTGAAGTTTTCTCCCCGTCCGTCGCGACAGGGGCAGTCGCTTCCGAACAGAAGTTGCCGCGGATGCCGCTCGATGAATCCGAGTGTAAAGTCGACATCGCGGGTGAGGGCATTGAACCCGCTTCCGGCCGACAGGTCGGCGTACAGGTTCGGGTATTCGGAGAGCAGACGGTCGAGCAGTCCCCCCGGTTTGACCGGGCCACCGGGATAGAGCGTCTTCTCGGCGGCAGGCACATCGGCACTGATATTTGCCCACCAGGTCTGGGCATGCCCGATAATCCGCACCTTCCGATACTTCTTCAGATAAGGTTCCAGGTGCTCCGCCAGACCCTGGTTGTATCCCCCGGCCCCGTCCTGGAAGTGAATCGTGATCGGCCAGTCGAGTTCATCACAGGTGGCGATCAATGCCTCGATGCAGCGGTCGTTGAGCGGGACATGCTCTTTCTGTTCGCCCACCCCCCGGCAGCCGAGCCGATGGTAGGCGTGTACGCGGTCGAGGAAGTCATCCCTCCGGACATCGGTCTGGCAGAAGGGGATCAGCCGGTCGGGGAATTGATGCCACGCATGCAGGACGGTCTCCGTCCGCAGGGTGACGCCTCCCTCCCCGGTCTCCAGGGGGAGGATGAACGCCTGAGTTGTCCCCGTGGCGTCCATGTGTCGCAGGGTGTCTTCGATGCTGCGATCGAAGTGATTGATGTGCAGGTGGCAGTCAATGAGCGGGGGCGCATCGTCACCGGTCCCCGTTGGTTTGGGATCGGCTGGCGCCTCTGCGAAAAGACCTGTCCCGCACAAGGCGGACATGCCTGCAGCACCCGACAGACTCAGCCACTGGCGACGATTCAGCATGGGAGCGGCTCCGATCGCACAAGCGTTCGTGAGGTGGAACCAGTTGCGGCGCTCAGGACAGCGAGCCGCACGGCAGTCTCACTGACAACATCGCCAGCCCGGTCGCATCGTGCAAGCGAGTCGCCCCGCATCAGTCCCCGAGGTGCGCACTCATACTGCCGAAGACTTGGCGTGATCGCAGTCAGGCTTGTCGGGGGAACGTGCCTGGGCGGCGCTGCGTTCGCTGGCGATGGCGACAAAGCGATCGCGGTAGCGCAATCGCTCGTAAAAGTTGGCATGACGCAGCCGCAGGTCGTTGGACGCGACCCGGTGCTGTTTGCCGCGGCGGGTGCGGAGGAGGAGCTGGCCGTCCTCGGCGATCTGGTCCACGACCCAGAACTTGTCGATCGTGTACGAGTAGAGGTCGCCATGCGGAGCGGGGGCCACATTGGCTGCACGAGGTCCCGGACGCGCGCTGAACTTGGTCTTCCGATAGACCACCCAGTCACCGACCTGAAACCTCCGGCTCATCGTGCGACTTCCTTTCTTTGGCTGTAGCTGTGCCTGCCCTGGCAAGCGATCTGCAGCGGCAGAGCCAAGTATCATAGACCAGTTACCGGAATTGAGAAGAGGTGATTGACGCCCGCGGCGCGAACGGACGCTGCGGGTGCAGAGCGTGCCCCCGCATTCTCCCTGAGAAGCCGTTGGTTCAAGACAGCAGCGCCAGGCGGGTCATGCGGGCGTGCCGCCGTTGCCGTCATGGAGTGACCCGTAAATACCGAAATACTCCCTGGGTGAGCCTGTACGTCTCCAAATCCCCGCGAAGCGTCCTATATTGAACGCGGTGGAGGTGTTGTCTGGATGAAGCGAATGCCACTGTTCGAGTTTCGTTGCGGTGAGTGTGGGACCGAGTTCGAATTGCTCGTACGCAACGGAGAATCAGCCGAGTGTCCGCAATGCAAGGCGACACGGCTGGAGCGGTTGATGAGTGTTGCTGCGGGTCACGTTTCCGGCGAGCGGTCGCTGCCACTGGTGGGAGGTTGCCCCCCTTCGGAAGCACCTCCCTGCAGTCCGACCTGCTGTCGGTTGCCTTGATAGTCGATGCTCCAGCGCGGGTGAGTGCGACGATGCAACGGGAAACAGTCGGGCGACCGATGGAAATCCTCCTCGTCGAGGACAGCCTGGCTGCGGCGCGGCTGACGATGGGCGCGCTTCGCAAAGGGGGAGTCGAACACCGACTCACCTGGATTGCCGACGGCTCCGAAGCGATGGAGTTTCTGCAGCAGAGCGGCCGCTACAGTCGCGCTCCCCGTCCCGATCTGGTGCTCCTCGATCTGATGCTCCCCGGCCGCAGTGGCCGGGAGTTGCTCGAGTGCATTCGCTCTAATCCCGTCCTCAAGGAGACGCCGGTCGTCATCATGACCGGGACGGTCAGCGAGCAGGAGGCACTGGGAAACGAGCATCTGCCCGTGCAGGGCTTCCTCTCCAAACCGGTCGACCTCGACGACTTTCTGGCTTTGGTCAGTCGCCTCAAGCAGTACTGGAAGACTGACATGATTCTCCCCCGGCACATCACTTCCGGCTCCTCATGATTCGTCGGAGCGGAGAAGGGCCAGGGCGGTTCAAGTGGAGGGGGACGAACCCTCGGCGGCATCGGTCTCGCTGATGCGCGAATCGACCCAGTCGCTGTCAGCGAACTTCTGCATCAGCCAGCGGAAGGTGTGCCTGATGCGTTCGCGGGTGGCCGCCTCGTCCGCCGGGGTACGGCCGCCGATCCAGTGAAACCCGTCCTCTGTCAGTCGCGCCACCCACGCCTCTGCCTCTGCCCGCTCGTTGATCCGTTCGAGAATCCGGCGGCCCCAGACGAAACCGAACGTATCGCGGAAGTCGAACCACAACCGGTCCTCACAGTCGCGAGCCAGTGTCGGACGTGCCGCCTGCAGCCGGCTTAGCAGGACGGCCGCAGCGAGGAGCCCCGTCGCCACCGTTCTCAGAACGGTGTTGGGGACCGCCTCGAGAGGGTTAGTCTCCCCGATCGGAGCAATCACGCAGCAGACGGCGATGAGGGCCAGTCCCGCAGCGAATGTGTACCGCGTTGCCAGAAAGTTGCCCGCCCCCATCGTCAGCACCAGCGCGAACCCCAGCAGCATGGGCAGCGACAGCCGCGGCTCCACCCACGGGCCGCTGACGATCAGGCCGGGAAGAACCGGCCAGATGAAGACGGCCACCAGTGGCAGGAGAACGAACCACGTCCAGACCCGCACGGCTGGCCGCCGTGCTCCCAGGATGGCAATTCCCGGGCACAGGGAGAGGATAGCGGCGAGGTACCAAATGAGTTCGCCAACGGCAGGCGGGATGCGTGTTGCAGGGAATCCGGCAATCCAGGCCAGCCACCAGACGGCGATGGCGATCGAGGCCCAGTTCCACGCCGTGAGAAGTGTGGTCGAGCGGACCCGCTTGCGGGTCGTTCCCCAGACCGCCGTGGCGAGGATGAAAAGAGCGGTGACGGCAAGCCGCGCAGCATGCATGTGGTCGAGGGAAACGGAGTCAGGACGAGTTGAGTTGAAAAAGCCTCACTCGAGAGGAGCTCCCCCGGCGGAGGTTCACGGGAGCATAGACGCGCCCTCCGGTTCTGAACATTGCCCACCCACGTTGCCCGCGATCCCGGCATCTGTCACGATTCGGCGATCAACCTGACGTCCCCCCGGTTCTGGATTGCAAATCACTGTTTCAGATGACGTTCCGATTCCCGCTCGTCGGGGCCGCCGTCGTGGCCCTGTTTCTGTGCCCGACTCTTCCCGCCGATGACCCTGCGCAAGCGTTTCTCGAAGAACTGAGTCAGGTCGAACCTCTCGAACCCCAGGTCTCGCCGGCTTCCGAGGAAGCGCGGCAGGCGATGGGCGGATTCCGTGTGCCGGAGGGAGTCCGGGTCGAGCTGTTTGCAGCAGAGCCGCTCCTGGCGAACCCTGTGGCGTTCTGGATCGACGAACGCGGACGGGTGTACGTGTGCGAAACGTACCGTCAGGGGAAGGGTGTCGAAGACAATCGCAACCACATGGTGTGGCTCGAGGATGACCTGTCACTCCGCTCCGTCGACGATCGGCTGCGGATGTTTCACAAGCACCTGGGCGATGCGGTCAGGGAATACGTCCTGCACGACGATCGCATCCGCCTGCTCGACGATACCGATGGCGACGGGGTGGCGGATCGCAGCACCGTCTTC
>CAZUXX010000231.1:2573-6200 GCA_964624215.1 uncultured Planctomycetaceae bacterium | reverse complement strand
GGACCTCCCTTCTGCAGCGGAGTCGTCACCTTGCCCCGCGAAAACTCCATCGTCCACACAAAGCCGTCGCGACGTACCTCGACCTCCAGCCACTCGCTGCACGCGTTGACCGCCGTCACGCCCACCCCGTGCAGACCACCCGTCCCCACCGCGTAGGCCTTCCGATCGAACTTCCCCCCCGCGTGAATTTCTGTGAACACCACCTCCAGAGCCGGCTTGCCGACTTCGGGCATGATCCCCACCGGAATCCCGCGACCGTCATCGCTCACCGTGATCGACCCGTCCCCGTGGATCTGCACGTTCATCGTCGTGGCAAATCCGTTGGCGTACTCATCGAGCACGTTGTCCGTCACCTCGTACACGAGATGATGCAACCCCACCAGGTCCGTCCCGCCGATATACATCGCCGGCCGGTGGCGGATCCCCTCGATTCCCTTGAGGTGCTGGATCTTGTCCGCGCCGTAGTCTTCCGACCGCGCAGGAGAATTGGGTGCACTCTGATCAGCCATGGACGTTCCGAAACTTCGTATTCGTTTGTGATCCGCAGGACATCAGCTTCCTCGACTACTGCGGCTGAATATCTCCGCGCAACTTGAACTTGATGTCGGTGATCTTCAGCTCCGGATGCTCCTGCTGCAGACGCTCCACAAGTGACCACTTGTGAAACGCCGCCAGCTCACTGAGCAGACCGGAACTCCCGACCCCAACCTGCAAGACCCCGCCCTTGATCCCGCTGACTCGTGTCTGCGAGGCAATCAGTTCCCCCGCGACCGACTGCCAGATCTCCCGCAGCTGACGATCCCCGCGCACGCGACCGTACCCGCGCAGCGCAAACAGCTGCGCCAGCACATCTCCCAGCGACTGGGGCTCGCGCGGCGACGACGATGACTGCTCCATGGGATCCTTCCACAGCGGGCCGGAAACTGCACACCCGCCCCGCGACGTTCGCATCACGCCCCGCAACCGGGCGGCAACTCAGCCCTCCTGGGCCAGCGGCATCACCACATAAGTATAGTCGTCTTCCGCCCGGAAGACTGCAGCACTCTGCGGAGAGTTCAGATTCAACGTCAGAGAGTCGGCCGCGTCCAGAGTCCGCAAAAAATCCGCCACAAATCGCGGATCAAACGTGATTGTCAGCTCATCTCCCGAGTAGCTCACCGGCAGATCAACCCGCGAACTCCCCACGTCGGCACCGACGCTCTTGAGCATCAGATTGCCGTCCTTGAACGTGAAATCGACCCCCCGGCTCTCCTCGTTCGTCACAATCATCGACTGGCGAACCGCCGACAAAAACGGCCCCGCAACCAGCTCGATCTGGCTCGCAAAGTCATTCGGAATCACGTCCCGGTAGTTCGGGAACCGCCCCTCCACCAGACGCGCGTAGATCGTCGTGGCCCCGCTGCGAACCAGCACATCGTTCGTATGGACCGCAATCAGCACCTCCTGCTCATCATCCTGGATGCTCCGTTCGATCAGCTGCATCGCCTTCGCAGGAACCACGGGCCGACCCAGATCCTCTGGGAGATCTCCCTCACGACGGCACGCCAGCCGCACCACCGCCAGACGTCGACTGTCCGTCGCGGCCAGCGAAAGTTCCTCCCCCTGCACATCCAGCAGGATGCCCCCCAAGGCATACCGCGTCCCTTCCGTGTCTACCGAGAAGATCGTCCGCTGGATCCCCTGCCGCAGCGCCAAACCCGACACCGCCAGTGCCGCCTCATCCTCGAACCGGGCGACATCAGGGAATTCGGCCGGGTCCGGTGACGACAGCTTGAACTCGCTGCGGCTGCTGCGGATCCACAGTCCGTCCTCCTCGAGCTCCAGATGAATCGAATCGTCCTGCACCTCCCGCAAAATCAACGTGACCCGCTGCGTCGGCAGCAGGACGTCCCCGGCCGAGTCCGTCTCGACTCCGGGGATTTCGTATCGCACTCCCACTTCCTGATCAGTCCCGATCAGCGTGGCGCGGCCATCCCCCAGCGTCAGCTTGACGTTCTTGAGGATTTCCTTGGGCGTCCGCGAGGGAACAACGCCCCCCACAATCTGCAGAGCCGACAACAGGCTCGTCCGGGAACAGGTCAGTTTCATGGTCAGCCAACGTGAAAATTGCGATGAGGGGAAGTCAGGATCCCCACCCCGGCCTTTTGGAAGTTTTTAAAAGCAGTAGCTGTATCAGGGGGCACCGACTGCTGATGATAAGTCGGGACCGGAAGGCGGTAAGTCTAAGAAACCTCGTCGCGTGTTGCCATTTCCAGCCCTCCGTCCGCTGTGCATAACCCGTTCACTTTCTGTCGGTCTCTGACGACATCCTGATGATCACCCCACCAGTTTCCGATACGCATCGCCACCCTCTCCCGGACCGGCCCCAGTCACCGGGGTTTCCCCACTGCGTCATGAACAGATTGTTCACAGTGGTAGCCGTTACTTCGCAGGACATGGCGGATGTTCCGCACCCGCTGCGCATACTCCTGGTCTTCTTCGAGTTGTTCTGCGGCGCGGCGGCAGGCATGCAACACCGTGGCATGGTTCCGCCCACCGTAATACTCCCCCACCGCCGACAAGGACTTGTCAGACAGCTTGCGTGACAGGTACATCGCCGTCTGACGGGCAATCACCACCGCCTGCACCCGCCCCGGAGATCGCATCTCCGCAACCGGAACGGAAAACTCCGCCGAAACCGCCCGGGCGATATCGGACAGACTCGGACCGTTCCGCTCACTCAGCTCGCGAATGATCGTCATCGCCGAGTGAACGTCGATGCGTTCACGGTTCCCGTCGGCCAGCGTCCGCAGCTTCACCAGTGCCCCGTGCAGTTCACGGCACGACACCGGCAACCGCGCTGCCAGCAGCCGCAGCACATCCTCCGGAACCGGTAACTGCAGTGCCGCAGCGAAATGACTCAATAGCGTTGTCCGCGTTCCGGGGCCCGGCAGCGCAATCTCTGCGCAAATCCCCCCGTGGCACCGGTTCACCAGTTTCGCCGGCAGCTTCTTCAGTTCACCGACCGGCTTGTCCGAGGTGAGCAGCACTCTCCCCCCGCGAGCCACGATCTCGTCGATCACGGCCAGCAGTTGCTGCTGGCTCTCCGGACGGCTCTCCAGCGCCTGCAGGTCCTCGATCACCAGCAATTGCAGCCGACGCATCGAGTTCTGGAACTCCGGGATACACCCCGACTGCGAGGCGCTCGCGAAGTTCGCCGCAAACTCGGCCGCCGTGTACGAAGCTTCCAGCAGTTGCGGCTCGGCCAGCAGCGCTTCCCGAATGAGATGCCGGGCCAGATGCGACTTCCCACACCCCGAGGGACCGCTGATGGTCACCAGGCGGCACGGCCGGGTCGCCTCCCCCGTCCGTAGCTGCATCACCGCCGCATAGGCAAACCGGTTCTCTTCCGTCACGAGGAAAGTATGAGTGTCACGGGACCAGTTCCGTGCGGCGCGCGATGACTGTGCACACACCCTGACTGTCCTCCTCATAGGCCCGACTGCAGCGACGTGAGTGTAACGACGGCTCTTCGAGAATTCGACAACCCGCTGACCCCGTCCCCCACCCCACCCCCGATCCCCGTACGTCCGCACCGCAGTCTCCCCCCGACCCGAGCCGTCGCGCAAGCCCGTCGAAGCCCTGCCT
>CAZUXX010000231.1:1292-2563 GCA_964624215.1 uncultured Planctomycetaceae bacterium | reverse complement strand
TTTACAATGGGCCACGACCATCTCACCGGGCCACGATCTCGCACGCTCATGGAAATCCACGAAGCTCTCGGCGAATTCTACCTCGGCCGCATCTGCGATCCCGACTCCCTCGAACCGACTCCCCAGCCTCTGCTGTACGACTCGAAGGACCTGACCACACACGCCGTCATCGTCGGAATGACCGGCAGCGGAAAGACAGGACTCGGCATCACCCTCCTCGAAGAAGCGGCTCTCGACAGCATCCCCGCACTGATCATCGATCCCAAGGGGGACATGGGAAATCTGGCACTCACCTTTCCCGAGCTCCGTACCGAAGACTTCCAACCCTGGATCTCTGCCGACGAAGCCTCCCGCTCAGGACGCTCCCTCGACGCGCTCGCCGCCGACAAGGCCAACCTCTGGAACAAGGGAATCAACCAGTGGAGTCAGTCCCCCGCACGCATCGAACGTCTCAAGTCAGCCGCTGAAGTCACCATCTACACTCCCGGGTCCGATGCCGGTGTCCCCCTCAGCGTCCTCGACTCCTTCCAGGCTCCCCCCGAAGAGGTGCGACTCAGCCCCGACGGGCTTCGCGAGGCCGTCGGCTCTGCCGCTGCCGGTCTCTGCTCCCTCCTCGGACTCGACCCCGATCCCGTCCGCGGTCGCGAACAGGTCTTCTTCGCCAACATCCTCGATCATGCCTGGCGAAGCGGCCGCAACCTCGACCTCGAACAGTTAATCTACGAAGTGCAGTCCCCTTCACTCCGGAAGATCGGACTGATGGACCTCGAACAGGTCTACCCGGCCTCCGAGCGGATGCAGCTCGCGATGATGCTGAACAATGTCATCGGCGCCCCGGGATTCGCCGCCTGGCGAACCGGCGAACCGCTCGACATTCAGCGAATGCTGTGGTCGCCAGAAGGCCGCCCGCGACTGGCCGTCGTCTCAATTGCCCACCTTTCCGATCGCGAGCGAATGTTCTTCCTCACGCTGTTGCTCAACAAGTTCGTGAGCTGGGTGCGCTCGCAGCCGGGGACATCGAGTCTCCGCGCGTTGCTCTACATGGACGAAGTCTTCGGCTACCTGCCTCCCACCGCGAATCCCCCCAGCAAGACGCCTCTGCTCACACTCCTCAAGCAGGCCCGTGCTCACGGCGTTGGTCTCGTCCTCGCCACGCAGAACCCCGTCGACCTCGACTACAAGGCCCTCGCCAACGCCGGCACCTGGTGGCTCGGGCGGCTCCAGACCGAGCGCGACAAGGCGCGCGTTCTCGACGGGCTGGAGGGCGCCGC
>CAZUXX010000231.1:0-1282 GCA_964624215.1 uncultured Planctomycetaceae bacterium | reverse complement strand
ACTCCAGTCCGCGGCAGCCGGCGGCGCATTCTCCCGCAGCGACCTCGACCAGCTCCTCTCCCGCGTCGGGAGCCGCGTCTTCGTCATGAACAACGTTCACGAAGATCATCCCGTCGTGATGCATTCCCGCTGGGCTCTGTCGTACCTCAGCGGACCGATGTCACGCGAACAGATCGACGGCCTCATGGCCGACAGAAAATCGGCTCTCGCTTCGCAGACTCCGCCACCGGCAGGACACGGCACACCGACGGCAGCGCCACTTCCTGTCGCCGAACAGCCGCCACCAGCCGCATCGTCGACGGCCAGTGCCCGACCTCCGCTGCTGCCCGCCAGAATCGAACAGCTATACGAAGTCAGCTCCCCCTCGGGCTCGGATTCATTACTGATCCCGCACTTGCTGGGGCGTGCTCGTGTTCACTTTGTCGACTCGAAATCCAGCGTCGACCTGTGGCAGGACGTCGAACGCGTCGTGCGACTGGGGGAGGACATCCCGGCCGATATCTGGGCCGAAGCCGACACGGTCCCTCCCGGAGAAATAAGAACAACGTCACAGGCTCCCGCGTCGGCCCGGTGGGAACCCCTCCCCGCCGCAGCCACCGACTCCACGTCCTACACCTCCTGGAAGCGCGACCTCAAGGACGACCTCTACCGCAACCAACGCCTGACTCTCTTCTGTTGCCCCTCTCTCAAGCTCTACTCCACGCCCGACGAAACCCGCGATCTGTTCACCGCCCGCGTACGGCTCCGCGAGCGGGAACTGCGCGACGAACAGAAAGACAAGCTCCGCGAAAAGTTCGCCTCGAAGATCCGACGCCAGCAGGAGCGCGTCCGTTCGGCAGAAAGTCGCCAGTCCGTCGAAGAAGAGCAGGCCAGTTCCGCTACCACCTCCGCTTGGCTCAGCACCGTCACCTCGGCCCTCGGAGTCCTCTTCGGACGCAAGTGGACCAGCGTCGGTAATGTCAGCCGGGCCGGCACCGCTGCCCGCGCTCACCAGCGCGCCTCAAAGCAACGCAGCGACATCGAGCGCGCCCGGCAGAAAGTCGAGCAGGAACGCGAAGAACTGGAAGAACTGGAGCGGGAACTCGAAACAGAATTGAAACAACTGACCGAAGCTCCCCCGACCGCCGACATCGAGGAATACCTCATCACCCCCCGCAAATCCGACCTCGACGTGCAGACTGTCGCGCTTCTCTGGCGCCCCGCAGGCCGTTGAGCAAACGTGGCTCGACTCAGAACCGGCTGACGGAATACGGCGTTGGATCAATATGTGGCGGACGGCCCA
>CAZUXX010000230.1:0-6233 GCA_964624215.1 uncultured Planctomycetaceae bacterium | reverse complement strand
ATCGTGAACGAGCGTGGGTACTGCGTGACGAACTATCACGTGGTCGAACGCGAGACCCGCATTACGGCGACGATCTTCCGCAAGACACAGAGCGGCGATTTCGAACGGCGGCGGATCAGCGACGTGCGGATCATCGCGCTGAATCCCTTCTTTGATCTGGCCCTGCTGCAAATCCCGGTGCAGGAGGATTTCAGGTTCTCGACGGCGGTGCTCTCGCCCGACTCCGACCAGAGGGAGGGAGAAGAGGTGTTCGCGATCGGCAACCCGCTTGGTCTCGAACGGTCGGTGTCGCAGGGAATCATCAGCACGAGGAACCGCAACTTCGAAGGGGTCGTGTACATCCAGACGACCGCGGAAATTAACCCCGGCAACAGTGGTGGACCGCTCTTCAATAACCGGGGTGAGGTGATTGGCGTCACCAATATGAAACTGCTGGGAGGAGAAGGGCTCGGGTTCGCGATTCCGATCGCGTATGTGAAGCACTTTCTTCACAATCGCGATGCGTTCGCCTTCGATCAGAACAATCCGAACACGGGCTACCGCTATCTCGATGCCCCGCGGCGGCGGAATCCGGGAACCCCTCCGCTCGGCCCGGTCGAGACCGCCTTCAAATAGCGGATGCAGGTCTTCAGCCGCTGCGGACGGCCCGGTACGCCGGAGCGATCAGCTGTTCTGCCGCAGGGGCAGCGCTGGCAGCGCGACGTCCGGTCATGACTCCGGGGCTCCAGCTTTCCACAGTCCCCGGGGCCTGATCAGGGAGTCTGCAGCGACTCTGCAGCGCGGGGAGCCGGGGAAACCGCCGGGGAATCAGGACGGGGAAGTCCTGAAATCGGAAACTTCCGATGAATACGCTGGTGTTCCGGCAGCAGAGCCGTAGGATCGAAGCATCCCTTGGCTGTCTGCTCGCGACGCGGGATGGGACACGCGTCGAAGAACGGCCCATCTTTATATCGGAGATTGAGATGGAACGGCTCCCTGATCTCGCGTCGCCGTCGCGCCTGCCGAACGCCCTCGACTGCGATACCGAACTTCCGGGGGACACGGTTCTGCTGAAGAAACCGGCCCCCGAGCCCGAACCATGCGATCCCCACAGCATCGAGTGCGATGTCCAGCGGCGGCTTTTGTCCGAGCCGGGATTCAACTTCAAATCGCTGGTCGTCCGCCGCGTGGGGGACGGCGTCTGTCTGCAGGGGATTCTCGAAGCGGAACCCGGTGCAGACGTGTCCTCCGTCGCAAAGCAGGTTCGCGGAGTCGACCGCGTGCTGAACCGATTGCTGATGAAGCAGCGTCAGTAAGACGACCGGCTCAACTGGCAGGAACCGTCAGGCGGATGCCGAAATCACGACCGGTTTCATAAGACAGGCCGATCTCTTCCAGCAACCGCTGGAGGAGGTCGCCGACTGTCGTCTCGCGGACATCGAGTGACACTTCCTGCTCGAGGCGGGACGATTCCGGACGCTCGGCGATCTCATCCGTGCGGATCGGAATGCCGGCCAGTTCCTCGATTTGCAGGAGCAGTTCGCGGCTCTGGACCGGGCGAATCTGCGTGAAGCGGACGATGGGCTGCGCAAGAGCACGCTCGACATCGTACTGCGGCCTGGGGGGAGGCTCACGCGCAATCAACACGTCGATCGGCCGGTCCTCGGGATCCGACTGAGCCGCCGGCTCTGCCGGCAACCGGGGATTGTTTTCCGCTGCCATTCGAGGTGGCGAGGGTGATTCGACCGGTGTGTCCGGCTCTCCCGGAACGTCGGGATCGAGGGGCAACCCGTCGGCAATCGTCGCCATGCGGCGCATCACGACCGGAGAGGTCTTGTCCGAAAGCGCCCGGACGCTGCCATCCGCCATGAGAACCAGCATGCGGTCTGGCTGACCGGTGCCGAGTCCGTCAGGTCCATTGATGTAGGGTTCCGATGTCAGCCCCTGCATCAGCCGCGGGGAGTTCGACGCCCAGGGCGCAAAGTTGCCGTTCATTCCGGCGATGAGAAGAGTGTTCGACATGCCGTCGGTGATCGCGTCGGGCCGGGTAGTGCGCCCGCTTCCGAAAACGCCGGCCCGCGGATGTCCTGCCGGCAGTTCGGCGGCGTCGGCACCGACTCCACTGATCCCGGTGAAATGGGAGGCGGGGAAGCCCTGCGCGGGATCATCGGCGAAAGCAGGGTTCAGGAACCCGTCGATCCGGCGGCGCACAAACCGCGAGTTCAGGGGATCGGTGTAGTGTCTGTCCCACAGAGGCTGCGGACCGTGCGGTTCGCGGACGGCAATCAGGTCTGCCATCCAGCCGAGTGCCTGCGGGCTGCCTTCATCGGCCGCGTCGGGCACCTTCGGAAAGCGGCCGCTTTTGTCGCGGTACTCGACAGTCCAGTTGCCAAGCGCCTGCAAATGCTTCCGCAGTTCGGGGCTCGGATCGCAATCGCCGGCAGGCGGTCGGGGGCCGGTCTCCATTGCAACACTGGCATCGACCGGTGTGGTCTCATCGGTCGCTTGCGGTGAATCGGGAGCTCGCGTTGGGGCGGGGAGCAGCAAGACGACCACGATGCCGAGGGCGAGAACGCCACTGAGCACCCACGCGATGGTGCGGGGAGACTGGCTCCATTGACCCGCACCGGGAGTGACCGGTGGCTCTTGAGCGGCCGACGAAGGAAGCGGCGCGGGGTGATGGCCTGCGAACGATGCCGCGGCCGCAGGGACGCATTCCAGACGGCCGGGCTCGGGACGGGTGATCGTGACCGGGGCTGCGCAATCGGGACAGGTGATCGTCCGCCCGATGTAGCTGACATCGCGCAACCGAAGTCGCACCGAACAATGCGGACAATGGACTTCGATTCCACTCATGTCGGGACGGAAATCTCGATCATGTCCACCGGTCCGGTCTTACCGGCCTCGTGTCGTGCCCCGTCGAGCGGGAGACTGTGAGGATCCGGTTCCGCTGTTGCGACTGTTGAAGGAAGGCGCCCCGGGAGAGACTCCTGCTGAACCCGAACGTCCGCTTCGGAATGTCCCGGAGGTGCCCGCCGGAGGCGAGATGCTCCGCTGCTGAACGCCCGAGCGCGGCGTCGCCGGGACCGACGGACCCGTATTGAACGATCGGGGTTGCGCAGGTGTCCCGCGTCCGCCCGACGGCACGCCGGTTCGCGGGAATGTACTCGAACGCGGCTGAACCGGGGATACATTGCCACTGCGAGGCGTGATCGTCGAGTTGCCGCGCGGCGTGATCGTCGAATTGTTGCGGGGCGTCGACGGGAGCGTTCCCGAGCGCGGCGTCTGGGGAGTCACCGTCGACTGTCGACCGGGCACCGTTGCCCCGGAGTTCCCGCGGATCGGTGGCGTGCCCGTGCGAGGGACTGCCGGGGACCGGGGCGCTGTCTCCAAAGTCCTGGTTCCGTTACGAGGAGACGTGACGCCGGGACTGGCCGAACGGTCCGGTTGGCGGCCGGGTGTCTCGAGGGTGCGGCCCCGGGACGGTGTCCCGCTGCGCTGGCCGGGTTGTTGAGTGCCCGGCTGAAGCGTACGCGGTTCGACATTGACATCGGGCCGGGCGGTATTCCCCCGCGGGCTCTCGAGGGTCCGGGAGCCTCGACGCGAAGGAGAATCGAGCGTGTTGCCGGACTGTGAGGGGGGCCGGGAGAGGGTTCCGCGGCGCAAATCAGGCTGAACCTGGTTGTCCGGCCGGCTGGTATCGGGCCCCCGGTTCCCGATGACACGCGAGCCCCGTGACGAGGGCGAGGTGCGGTCGCCAGACTCGTTGGTCGTCGAGGGGAGTGGTGTCAGGGAGCGGGTAGTCCCGTTCCGGCTGGTGATGGTCCGACTGGATCCGCGGCGACCGGCGGTTTCATTCTGACCGGATGGCGATGTGAAGGGCTCGACCGTCCGCGGCGCAATCGCTTCGGACCGCGGAAGCCTCAGTTGACGTGTACTGCCTCGCGGCTCGCCGTTTGAGGTGGCCAATCGGCCGGACCCGTTGTCGGTCCGGGGCTCGATCTGTCCGCCCGAACGGTTGTTGCCGCTGCGGAGACGTTGTGAGAGGTCGGCACCGCGATCACTTTCAGTGGACAGCCGCAGCGACTGCACTTTGCGAAACTCGGCGGCAGCGTCGCGCCGCTGTGCGATTTCTCGCTCGCTCACGCGGGCGACTCTTTGCGTGGGCCGTGCCCGTACTTCCTCATCGAGAGACCGGGCCACGACGAAGGGGCGGGCATGGTCATGATCGCGATGGTTATGTCGGTGCAGTTCCCGACGATTGACGGTGCGGGGAGGACGCGCATCGACGCGGTTCCGGTAGTGCGCGTGCCAGGCGTTCAAGCGGCCACAGTAGTCGATCCCGTGATGCCGACGATGGTACCCGACGTAGAACGTCAGCAGCGGGTCATATCCGAAGCGACCGCCGTAGCAGTTGGACCACGCCACCATCCCCCACCGGCTGTGGTAGTGATCGGCGTAGTAGTCGCCGAAGTAGTAGTGTCCATAGCGGGGGCGGACGAACAGATGTACGCCCAGGTACGTCGAGTTGAAGCAATAGCGGGGCCGGTACACATACGGGGCCGGGCCATAGACCAGCCGCGGCGGGATCACCACCGGTGTGAACAGGAACCCGCGCTGGGTGAGCAGATAGTCGTAGTGTCCGGGGACGAACACGCAGCCGTGCGGCGTCCAGACATAGCGATCGGGGATCCAGACCCAGTCGTCGTACCCCTGTGCCCAGTAGCCGGGGGTCCAGCGATAGTCTCCCTCGTACACCCAGTAACCGGGCCGCCAGAAGTGCGTGGGGGAGGGAGCTTCGCCGACCGGACCGTAGTCGAGGCTTTCGGGCGGAGGAGGATGGTATTCGAGTTCGTCGGTTTCAATCGGGACCCAGAAGCCGGAGACCCACTGCCACCCCGGGCCGTCGGCCGTCTGCGCAGGGGACCAGTAACCGGGGACCCAGCGGCTGGCCGGCGGCGAAACACGCCACAGTCCGCTGATCCAGATAAAGTCTTCACGGTCGTCGTCCCAGGCCCAGTAGCCGGGGATCCAGATGACGTTCTCCCCTTCCGGACGAACTTCCGGCGGAACCTCGTCGACCGGCGGCGGAGGTTCGCGGTTGACGATCAGTCCCGGACCAGGGTTCACGTTGTACTGCTCGGCGAAGGCCTCGTGGACCGGTCCGCGAGCGAGATACTCGAGTTCCTCGGATTCGTCGACGTCTGCCGGTGCGGGGGGCTCGGCCTCGTTCGCCATGGCGGGAGCGGGGGGCGGAGCCTCGAACTGCAGCGGGGCCGTTGACGAGGGGGGCTCGTCGGTCTGAGCCGGCTCGTTCCGGGGGTCGATCTCGGCATCCAGCAGGATCGGTGGAATCACCGGTCCGTCCTGTGCGACAGCTCCCGCCGCTACAGTGGCGACGAGAAGGGCCGCTGGCGTCCACCGCGTCAGGAAATTCGTCACTTCAGTTCATCCAGCAGGATCGGCCACCACCGGGCCGACAATGGGGGGGCACATGCATTCTACCCACTCAGCGGTCTTGCGGCGCGTGGGGGGACAGTCTTTTGCGACGCGAGCGCGGGGGAAAGGGGAATCCGCAACGTCGAAGACCTCCTGCAACGAAGCGGGAGGCCGGGTTCCAGCGATTACAGCGGAGGCACGGATTACCCCGCGAAAACCGGGGAAACCGCGCAAAAGACCGCTTGAAAACAGCGGGCTCGCTAATGGACGCCCAGATAGGCCTTGCGGACTTCGTCGCTGGCAGCCAGTTCCTGAGCAGATCCGCTGAGTGCAATCTCACCGGTTTCGAGCACGTACGCACGGTGAGCGATCTTCAAGGCCATATGGGCGTTCTGTTCGACCAGGAGGATCGTCGTCCCCTGCTGATTGATCTCCTGGATGACATCGAAGATGACCTGGATGATCTGCGGCGCAAGTCCCAGCGACGGCTCGTCGAGGAGGAGCAGTTTCGGACAGGCGATAATCGCCCGGGCGATGGCGAGCATCTGCTGCTCGCCACCGGAGAGTGTGCCGGCGTTCTGATCCAGCCGTTCGCGGATGCGGGGAAAAAGTTCGAGGGCCCGTTCGCGGTCGCGGGGGATTTGTTGGGAATCCTTGCGTCGGAACTCGGCCAGTTGCAGATTCTCGCGGACCGAGAGGTTGGCGAAGATGCCACGTCCTTCGGGAGCCTGCACGAGTCCCCGGGAAACAATCCTGTGGGGAGAAAGCCCCGAGATATCGGTGCCGTTGAAGATGATCCGACCCAGAACCGGACG
>CAZUXX010000229.1:3167-6257 GCA_964624215.1 uncultured Planctomycetaceae bacterium | reverse complement strand
GCGCACCGCGGCGGAGAGGCCCTCGACATGGTCCAGTCGATGATCAGCGGACACTCCGGCAGCATGACCACCGTCCATGCCACCTCACCCCGCGATGCCATGGTGCGGCTCGAAACCCTCTCGCTGATGTCGGATGTCGACCTGCCGGTGTATGTCGCCCGTGCACAGGTCGCTTCCGCAATCAACCTCGTCGTCCAGCTGACCCGCTTCACCGAGGATGGCTCGCGGAAGATCACCCGCATCACCGAACAACTCGGCCTCGACGAACAGAACCGCTACCAGTTCCGCGACCTGTTCGTCTCCCGCCTCAGGGGCCGCGACGAACGCGGCAATCTCATTGCCGACCTGGCGATGACGGGCGAACGTCCCTCCTTCCATGAGGAGCCCGCCGAGCAGGCGCTGCACGGCATGATTCGGCACACGGCCGCCATGTGGAGCTGACCCCGCATCACTGCCGCGACAATCGGTCCTCCTCACAGCCACTGCGGCATTCTCGCCGGACGCCGAAGGTCTTGCGCAACAGGTCACCGGGTCGCTGGCGCAATCACTGTCATCCAGCGATACCGTCCGTGCATTGCACGCGACGTTCTGTCAGTCAGCTCGGCTGCCCCGGGTTCGTCGCCGGATCGTCGGTGATCTCGAAGATCGCTTCGATCTCGACTGCGATATTTCCCGGCAGCGACCCCATGCCGACCGCACTGCGGGTCCCCACGCCGGCTTCGCCGAACAGATCGCGGAACAGCTCACTGCAGCCGTTGATCACCTGCGGATGTTCACGAAAGTCGGGAACGGCGTTCACCATCCCCAGCACCTTGACGGTCCGCACCACCCGGTCCAGCGAACCGAGGGCAGATTTCAGCGTCGAGACAATCGTCAGCCCGACCTGCCGGGCAGCCTCCCGGCCAGCTTCAAGATCGAGGTCGGCTCCGACCTTCCCGCAGATCAGCGAACCATCCGGACGCAGCGGCCCGTGACCCGAGACGTAAAGCATCGAACCGACCTGTACCGTTGGCTTGTAAACGCCGGCCGGTTTCGGTGCCGGAGGAAGTTCCAGACCCAGTTCCTTCAGCCTTGTCTCGGCACTCATATCAGCTCAGATCCTGCGCATGTCGTCGAAGTTCATCGATCAGAGTCTGAACATCCTCGTCGATCAATGCAATCAACTCTTCGGCACCATCTTCCCGCTCCTCGGCGGTGTGCTTCTCCAGTGTCATGCAGCGTTCAACAAGCCGGTCCGCTCCGAAATAACTCGACGACGACTTCAGCGTATGAGCCTCTCGGCGCATCCGCCCCCACTCGCCTTCCCGGAGCGAATGCTTGAGCGCTTCGACATGCCGCGGCCCCTCTTCCAGAAACACATCCCGCAGATCGACAGCCAGCTCCTCGTCGTCTCCGCACGTTTGCAACAGTCGATTGCGGTTGAACAGTTCCGGCTCGTCACCGTCACCATTCGAATCAGGTCGCTGCAGCAGTTGCTGCGTGTCGGATGCAACGCGGACTCCATCGCGGCGCGGCGGTCCGTCCGGCTCCTCGGGAGGGAGAACCATTTTCAAAGCGCCCGGCGGTACCGACGCCACCACCCGGTACAGCATGTCCGGGTCGAACGGCTTGGGAATGTAGTCATCCATGCCCGCTGCCAGACACTTGTCCCGGTCCCCTTTCATCGCCTCGGCAGTCATCGCCACGATCGGTATCCGCCGGCCCGTTTCCCGCTCGCTCCAGCGAATCACCTTCGTCGCTTCATATCCGTTCATTTCCGGCAACTGCACGTCCATCAGTACCAGGTCAAACGGCTCCCGCGCAACCGCCTCCACCGCGTCGATCCCGTTCTCGACCAGTACCACCTCGTGCCCCCATCGCTTGAGGAACCCCAGCACCACCCGCTGGTTCACAAGGCCATCTTCGACGACGAGAATCTTCCGCGGCGCAATTGCCGGACGCCGTATCGCCGCATCCTCAGCCGACGAAGTCGAGGTCCCGTCAATCTGCTTGACACTCAACAGAGCGTTGAACAGGTCCGACGCGATCACCGGTTTGGTGAGCATGCGGCAGATGCCGGCCGCCTTCAACCGGCTCTTCGAAACGCCTCCCGCCGACGACGAGATCAGCAGAATCGGGCAGGGTGACCAGTACGGTACCTCCTGCAACTCCTCCGCAAGTTGCACGCCGTCCTTCCCCGGCATCTGGAAGTCGAGCAGCAGCAGCCCGTACGGTTCGTCCCGGCGGTGGGCATCGGCGATCATCGACAGAGCTTCCGACCCGCTCCCGCACGAATCCGCACGCAGGCCCCAGTTGTTCAGCAGTTCGGCGAGAATCAGCCGGTTCGTCGAATTGTCGTCGACAATCAGCACCGGCATCGAGCGAAGTTCTGCCAGGACCTGCTTCGGTTGTGGCGCCTGATCCTTCGACACATGCAGTCGCAACGTGACATGGAAGGTCGTCCCGACACCGACCTCGCTTTCCGGCCAGATCCTCCCCCCCATCAGGTGCACCAGACTCGAACAGATCGCCAGCCCCAGACCGGTTCCTCCAGAGTGTCGCGAGGTTGAGGCATCGACCTGACGAAATGCCTCAAACACCCGCCCGAGATGTTCCGGAGGGATCCCGATCCCCGTGTCGCGTACCTTGATGTGCAGGAGGACGCTTTCATCGTCCCCCTCGTCGGTAACCGCTTCCAGAACAACTTCTCCTTTCTCGGTGAACTTGATCGCGTTCGCCAGCAGATTGACTGCGATCTGACGCAGCCGTCCCGGATCGCCAATCAGACGATCCGGGATTTGGGGATCAACCCGCAGGGCAAGTTCCAGTTGCTTCTCCGCAGCCGGGATCGACAACAGCTGCACTGCACGGCCAAGACATTCGCGCAGTGAGAACGGGATCTGTTCGATCTCCATCCGCCCCGCTTCAATCTTGGAGAAGTCGAGAATGTCATTCAGCAATCGCAGCAGTGCATGTGCGGATTGCTGGACGAGTTCCAGGTACTCCCGCTGCTCCGGAGAAAGATCGGTCCCGGCGAGAAGCTCCGAAACACCGATGATGCCGTTCATCGGCGTGCGGATCTCGTGGCTCATGTTCGCCAGAAACTCGCTC
>CAZUXX010000229.1:0-3140 GCA_964624215.1 uncultured Planctomycetaceae bacterium | reverse complement strand
TTGGCCCGGTCGGCCTCTTCCGCCGCTTCTTTCGCCTGACGCAGACGGGCTTCGATCTCTTTCCGCCAGCCGACGTCGGTAATGCTGGCCCGCACCTGCCGCCGCCCCGGCACCGGATGTTTCACCAGCCGGACTTCGCAATCGATCTCCCGTCCACTCGCATCAAGATGCACCCAGTCAAAAACGGGCGTGCCTCCCCGCATCGCCAGCGCGATCGCCTTGCGGGCAGCCTCGGCAGAGTCCTGGCCATCCGGCTGCTCGGGCGGACTGAAATCGATCGGATGGCCGGCAAGCAGCGTCTCGCGATCCACGCCGAACAGGCGGCACGCGCGCGCATTCGCCTCAACGAACCGCTGTTCATCCACATCGTAAATCACGATGGCCTCTGGCGAATGAACCACCAGCGAGCGGAAGAATTCTTCCCGCTGCCGCAGTTCCTTCGCCTGACGCTCCCGCTGCGCCTCCAGTTCCCGACGTTCCGAAACGTCGTGCATCAGCGCATTGAACACATACCCGTCAGCAGTGCGCTGCGGGCTGATCGTCAATTCGACCGGGATCAGCGTTCCATCGCGGCGGAGAGCATCCACTTCGACTCGCCGGCCGATCAGGGGACCCGTCCCCGTGGTGATGTAACTCTCCAGCCCGGCGCGATGGGCCTCCCGGCGTTCTTCCGGGATCAGGACTTCCGCAACTTCCCGGTCCAGTACTTCTGCGCGCGACCAGCCGAACAGTTTGGTCGCCGCCGGATTCCAGTCACGAATCCGTCCGTCGTCCCCCATCGAAACGAACGCTTCCGTCGCCGTTTCGAGGATCTGTCGCGTCCGCTCCGTCTCCGTCAGAAGTTCGGCCGTCCGCTGTTGCACGAGCCGTTCGAGGTTCGCCTGCGAGGCCTGCAGCCGTGCAGCCATGTCGTTGAAGGTCTCGGCCAGCGTGCCCAGTTCATCCTCGCGCGTGGAGGGAACCCGCGCCGCCATGTCACCTTCGGCCAGTGCCAGTGCAGATCGCTTCAGCAGCCGGATCGGACGGGTAAACCGTTGCGACAGCCAGTAGGCCGCCGCGAGTCCGACCGACAGCAATAGCGCCGGAATCCCGATCAGGCCCCAGCGCAGCGGACGCAGTGGTGCATACGCGGCGTCCGCATCGATGAACGCCACCAACCCCCACGGATGGTCACGGTCTCCGTCCACCAGGACCGGCTCGTAGTGGGCAACCACATCGCGTCCGTCCAGCACCAGCACGCCGAACCCGCTCTGCCCCTGCAGCGCCTGCTCCAGCAGCGAGCCTGGTCCCCGGATTTGCACGTCACGGCCGGGAATCAGTGGAGTGATCTCGCCGCCGCTCCCGGTCGCGACCACCACCTGGACCTGGTCACCGGCTGCGCCCGGCGTCACCGGAGCTTCGAGAATCGTCCGCAGGGCGTCACCCTCGGCCAGAACCTGGATGATGCCCGTGACCTCTCCTTCCCTTCCGATGACAGGGCCGCTCAGTTTCAGATCCAGCTCTCCGTCGTCCCGCCTTGAGGTGTTCAGATGGAACTTCGCCTGCTTGGCAGCCTCGATGCCCCGTTCTCCCGTCAGCCGGACTCCCCTCCGCGAGTCGTCGGTCGATACCAGGACGCGACCGTCCAGCGAAACAGCGTCGATCCGCTCCAGCGAGTGCATTCCCTCGAGGGCGTCATCAAGAATCGGCCGCAGACGCTCCCGCAGCTCCTCTTCAGACAGTGTTCCCGCATGCGCCTCCGAGAGCCACCGCGTCAGATGGGTTCGGCTTGCAATCAGTTGCACTCGTTCGCGCTGCCGGGAGGCAAACAGGGAGAGCATCTGTCCGCGGTCTGCCGCGGCGAGCTGCAACCTCTGGTGAATCTGATCGCGAACAATCCCCTCCGAAACCTTGTAGCCCACCCAGCAGACCACGACCCCACACGCGACGAGCAGACACGAAATAAAAACAGCCAGACGCGTGGCGAGAGAAGTCCTGAGTCGGAGGCCTGCAAGATTCATTGATGCTTTCAATCGTGCCAGCGAGTGTGGCAGCCGTACTTCCAGTGTTGCATCTTGCAAACCTCGTTCCAGATTGATCAACCGGCCTGAAGCCGATTTCGGCCAACTTTCCCCCGCCTCTCACTGGACTCCGGACAGTCCGACTCAAAGGATTGAAAAGCAACTCCCTCCGGAGACGATGAGGTTTTTCACTCCCTCCAATTCGCCTGTTCACTGTCTGTAATGATCCAGATCCGGAGTTCCGCAGATCGCGGCTACGCCGACCACGGCTGGCTCAGGTCCTTCCACACATTCTCTTTCGCCGGCTACCAGGATCCGGAACACGTCCGGTTCCGCACCCTTCGAGTCATCAACGAGGACTGGGTTCGTCCAGGATACGGGTTTGGTGAACACCCGCATCAGGACATGGAAATCGTCACCTGTGTCCTCGAAGGTGCTCTCGAACACCGCGACTCCATGGGCAACGGCGCCGTGCTCAGGCCCGGCGAATTCCAGTGTATGACGGCCGGGACGGGCATCACGCACAGTGAGTTCAACCCCTCCTCGACCGAGCCGGTCCATCTGTACCAGATCTGGCTGTTCCCGGAGCGTCGTGGACTTCCCCCTGCGTACGACCAGAAGGCTTTTCCCCCGGAAGAATTCATCGACCGCTGGCGTATCGTAGCTTCTTCTTCCGGTGAGGAGGGTTCCCTCACCATCCGGACCGACGCGAGCATCCGCATCGCGAAGCTGGGAGCAACGTCGACACTCACGTATGACTTCGCACCCGGGCGTCACGGCTGGCTGCAGGTCATGCAGGGAGATGTCAAGCTGGGGGAGAACCTGCTGTCGACTGGCGACGGGGCCGCCATCAGCGACCAGCCCTCCATCGAAATCGTCGCCACGACGAACGCAAACCTGATGCTGTTCGACCTTCCCTGACCACCGGGTGACCCTCACGGGAACGGATGCGCAATCGCTCACTCCCGGACGTCCTGCAGCGGCAACCCACGCGGCGGTGGCCGCATGCGAATCGGACACGCCAGACTCTGCAGCGTGACAAATGCCTTGCGGGGACGCGACAGGGAAACGCGTTCCGAGTAAACGTCGTAACGACGCCGTTCGATCTCGTCGAGCAGCCCGCCGTAGATGTGAAACATC
>CAZUXX010000228.1:5194-6269 GCA_964624215.1 uncultured Planctomycetaceae bacterium | reverse complement strand
TTTCTTTGCCGAAGTCTTCGTAGTTGGTGGATTCGAGGAGCTTGACGAGCGTGTCGCGGTTGAAGAGGTAGATGCCCATGCTGGCGAGGTACTCGCGTCCGTTGCTGACGAGGCCCTGGGCGTCGATCCAGGCGGCATCGGTGCGGACCATCTCGAGTTCCTTTTTTGTCTGGGGCTTTTCGAGGAAGCCTTCGACGCGTCCGGTGTCGGAGAGGCGCATGATTCCGAACGCTGCGGCCTTTTCGGCATCGATGGGGAGTGCGGCGATGGTGACATCGGCTCCGGCGGTTTGGTGGGTGCGGAGCATGTCACGGAAGTCCATCTGGTAGAGCTGGTCTCCTGAGAGGATGAGGACGTGCTTGATGCCGGGCTGCTGGATATAGCGCAACTGTTTGCGGACGGCGTCGGCGGTCCCCTGGTACCAGTCGGTTCCGGGTTCGTTGGTCTGCTGGGCGGCGAGGATTTCGACGAATCCGCCGGAGAAGGGGTCGAAGCGGTAGGTCTGCCGGATGTGGCGGTGGAGACTGACCGAGTTGAACTGGGTGAGGAGATAGATGCGACGGACGCCGCTGTTGATGCAGTTGGAGATCGGGATATCGATCAGCCGGTACTTGCCGGCAAGGGGGACGGCCGGCTTGGATCGATAGGAGGTGAGGGGCTGCAGGCGGGTGCCCTTGCCTCCCCCGAGGATGAGGCAGACTGTGTCGTTCATGGAGTGAGCTCGCGGTAATGAAGGCGACGCTGTGGGTCGCCAGCGCTGCCATTAGAAGCCGATGCCGGCGGGGTTGCAAGGAGTCGTGTGGGCGAGACGGGGCCCCTCTTTTTCGGGGGAAGGGAGCTTGAGAGGTCGAGCGTCCGGAGGCTCATTCGGCGATGAAGGTTGCGAGTGAATCGTCGCGATTGGCGAGGATCCGGGCGCGATCGTGATGACGCTCTGGAATGAACTTTCCTCCGCAAAAGAGGCGCTTTCCTGGCGAGGAAGTGCGGCAGGCGGGTGGGCGTCGTACGGGTGGGAGGGCCCGGGTCAGCGAGGGGGACCTGTTCTTTCCCGGATGTGGGAAGAATTGAGCAACTG
>CAZUXX010000228.1:0-5184 GCA_964624215.1 uncultured Planctomycetaceae bacterium | reverse complement strand
ATCACGCGGGGGACGTGCTGGCAATGTTTTCGGGTGTGCCGGTCGCGTCGAGCGTGCGGAATGCCCTTGTCGCATCATCAGACAAGGATACGATTCCCCACCTTGCTTTCCATCCCTCCCGGGTATCGCCAATCCCCGGGGGAATGAGCCGGACGTATGCGCTCCGGGTGGTATTCGAGAATGTTGACTGGCGATGACGGTGTCTGAGTGATCTTCATGAGTCGAAAGCAAATGCGGCGATCGGGATTTACGTTGATTGAGCTGCTGGTGGTGATTGCGATCATCGCGATTCTGGTGGCTCTGCTGCTGCCGGCAGTGCAGCAGGTACGCGAAGCAGCGCGCAGGACGCAGTGTCAGGATCACCTGCACAACCTGGTGATTGCGCTGCACAGTTATGAGAGTGCACACTCGGTGCTGCCTCCGGGGCTGATGCGTTCGATGTCTCCGACGGGGAACCCGAACAGTCTTCAGGGGAACGGGATTGCGTGGTCGGGGATGCTTCTGCCGTTTATCGAGCAGAAGCCCCTGTACGATTCGATCGACTGGAATGGCTTCGGGTGGAACTTCACCGGGAACGGAAACACGAACATGTGGAACGACGACGGTCCGCTGGAGCGGGCGGTGTCGACGGTGATTCCGATTTACCAGTGTCCGTCGTCGGCTGACCCGATCCAGGTGAGCCGCAACGGAATCGAATCGCGAGCCACGAGTAACTACGGTGGTGTGCAGTCGGGTTCGGTGGGGAATCCGGTCGCGACGACGGCGAACGGCTATCCCCGGAATGCGAACACGGAGAAGGCGTGGAACCTTGACGACAACATGACGATCAGTGATTTCGGCAGCCACGACCGGATGCACGGCGTGCTGGTGTCGGGTTTCTCGGTGAAGATGGCGCAGATCACCGACGGGACGAGCAACACCGTGGTGCTGGGCGAGTGGCTGAACCGCTGGAGCCCGATCCCTCCGGCGCTTCCGAACCCGGTGACGGTGCCTCACGAGGCGATCGGCACGGGGGACATCCAGGACAAGCACCACTACTTCCTGGGGACGATCGGGCACCCGATCAACTGGTCGACGCGTGTGAACGGTGCCGGGGGTGACCTCGTGGCGTCGGATCTGCACGGGGCCTTCTCGAGCCGTCACCCCGGTGGTGCCCAGTTCGGGCTGATGGACGGCAAGGTGACGTTTTTGTCAGAGAACGTGGATCACCACATTCGTTACGCCCTCGGCTCGCGAAGCGGTGGTGAGATGGTGACGGTGCCGTAAGTCGCGGCGAGACAACTTTCGAAACGAACACAGGCGGCCGGATGCAGTGCAACCGGTCGCCAGTTTTTGTGCGCTGCCATCGCGACAGCAGGGTTCTGCGTATGGGAAGTGATCACCATTCGCCGATGACTTCGGCTTCCTCTTCGTCGGCGAAGTCGAGTGCGAGGTAGCGGTGACCCCACTGGTCGAGGATGAGGCCGGGGAAGCCTTCCTTTTTCGCGTTGATGAATTCCTCGTATTTCTTCAGCTGGGCGGAGTCGGACGGAAGCTCGACGACGAGGTCGGTGGCGCGTTTGGGATCCTTCTCGTTGAGGACAACGAAGGGGTCTCCGCCGAGCTCCTTGAGACCGCGGACAATGGGGACGATGTATTCCTGGTCGAGTGAGGTCCAGCCGGGTTCGTCGTAGTAGTGTCCTCCCTGCGCGAAGAATTCGAGGGCGGGCATTTGCTCTCGCCCGAGCCGCTGTTCGAGGTAGTCATCTGCCACCTGGGCGTAGTCGACCTGATTTGAGCAGCCGGCGACGAGTCCCACCGTGAGGGTCAATACGAGCAACCGGATCATGCAGCACCGTGCTTTTTTCGGGAATGTGTGACGTTGTCTGATTTCGGGGATGGAGTTCGGCAGCCTGGCTGAACAGGCTGCCCGCGAGAGCGGGGGGATGAGAGTTGCCTGGCCTGCAGAGCGTCGTGGCGGAGCGAGAGCGATCTGTCTGAAGCGGGCACTAGAAGTTGGTGACTTCTCCGCCGTCGCGAGTCATCAGGCCGAACAGGGTGTCTCCATCGACGTTCTCGCTGATGAAACGGATTCGGGAGTCTCCCAGGGCGAAGTGAGCTCCGCCGGGATGCTGACTGGAGAACCCGTTTTCCTCATTGATCGAGACGTTGGGGTGAACCGGAAGATGCGGGACGTTGTTGGGCAAGTAGTCGAAGGTGACGACGCGACCGCACCAGCCACTGGTGTAGGTGATGCCGTCGGCTTCGGCCTGAAGGAACTGCCGCTCTCCGACAAAGAGGGTCGAGGAGAGTCCGTCGGGGATGTCGGCAAAGCGAGTGTGCGACATTCCGTAGAGGACACCTTCGACGCCGCAAAAATTTCCGTGGGCGATTCGCAGTGAGGGATCGAGTTCGGGGACGATGGTTTCCGGTCCCGGATCTGACGGGCACTGCCAGACAGCAAGCGGGGTGCTGAGGAGGAGGGCGTTGTTTCCCTGACCTGTGCCGACATTGAAGTCGAGCCGATCGTAGAGAGGCCGCTGTTCGACGAAGGGGAGGACCATGGCTCCCCAGCCCCATCCGGTTTGCAGGGGCATCGCAGATCCCATCACCAGGCTGCCGGGGGGGAGCACCTGGTGGCTGCTCTCGTAGTCGTGCAGGGCAACGACCATCTGGTGCAGGCGGCTCTGGCACTCGGTGCGGCGGGCTGTCTCGCGGACCTGCTGCACGGCGGGGAGCAACAGCGACATCAGGATGCCGAGGACCGCCAGCACTGCCAGCAGCTCGATGAGGGTGAATCCGCGTCGCGAGGGTCGAAGCATGTTCCGCGTGCCGTGAAAATTGCCAATCCGAGTTTATCCGAATTAAGCGCTCTGGAGCGGCGGAGTCAAAAGCGGAACGGGAAGTAAGACCGCGTGAAGGCGGGAAGGGAGGCAACGAGGCGATTCAATCGGCACAAGCGGTCGCGATGTCCGCCGGCATCACCGGTGAAGGTTCAGCGAGCCGCAAGAATCTCCTCGTCGAATTCACTGCCACAAACGGTGCACTGGATGCGACCGTGCCGGGAGCTGCCGAGGGGGATGAGCGGGATGAAGAAGAGCGAGATCCATCGTGACTGACGCAGCTCGACGAAGGGTCGGGTGGTCTGGCAGGTCGGGCAGTGGAGCTCACCGATCCCGGATGCTTTCGTGCGACTGCTGAAACCGACGATCAGAAACAGAGGCATGTTCCTCTCCCGAATGGCTGAGGAGGGGAGATCATGGCAAAACGCGTGCCTCTGCCAAAAGTTGTCGCCGGTGATCGTTGTTGAGGGTGCGGACGAGAGGGGTGTGGCCGGGTGCATGGGAAGCCCGGGGCTCCCGGGACATAATGGTGTCTTCCCTCGGGGAGGATCGACGATGCGATTGTGCCTGCCGTTGTGTTTCCTACTTGCTTTACTGACGAGCGATCGGGCCTGCGCTGCCGATGCAGGTGAGTCGATTACCCGGATCTGGCTGACCCACAGATCAACCGAACCGGACACGATCGTGGTCAACTGGATCAGTGATGTTCCGGGTGACTCCGTCGTGCATTTCGGATTGACGAGGGGGTACGGAGAGACCGTGCGGATCGAGGAATCCACGAGGCTGCATCACGTGGAGATTCCGCTGGAAAAGCGGGATGTCGTGTACCATTACGCGGTCTGCACGGGGGAGGCTCGTTCGGCCGATGCGAGCTTCAAGGCGCCGCCGACGGATATTCTGCGTGTGGCCATCGCAGCCGACTGGCAACGGAAGCCTGATCTTGCGGCGATCGTACAAGACGACCCGCACCTTCTGATGACCGGCGGGGACCAGATCCCCAGTCTCTGGGAGGCGTGCGGTGAGGGGAAGAAGGATTGCGTGACGCCGTATGCGGAGTTGATCGGGACGTATCCGGACCTGTTCCGATCGATTCCGTTCATGCCGGTGCTGGGGAATCATGATCGGGAGATTCGGCGGCGAGGGAGCGAGCCACCGGCTGAACCGGTCTACGATATCGAAGCGACAGCGTTTCGCCGCTTCTTCGAGTTGCCCGGCGACGAGTGGAAGTGGCATTTTGATTTGCCGGAGTTCGGTGTGCGGTTCGTTGCACTGGATTTCAATCACATCTCGGATTTTGGAACGACGTGGCAGACCTGCCACGCGTTCGGTGAGGATTCGGAACAGTTCCGCTGGTACGCGGCGTTGATGGAGAGGCCTTCGCCGTTCGTGGTGACTCTGTACAACGAGCGGAACGCCAGTATCCGCAACCAGGCGAATGGCCGCTGGCATGAGCTGTTCCGGAAGGGGACGGTGTGCGTCACCGGATTCGGGTATTTTGCGGAACGGGCCGAGGTGGACGGGCTGACGTACTACAACACGTCGCTGAGCGGCAGGGGGACCCGTTACCCCGATCCCCGGTCTGGTTTTCTTGCCAGTGAAGACAGCTACCTTCTGCTGACGTTCGACCGTGCGGCGGGCACGATGCGTGTCGACATCAAGAACCTCTCGGGTACGGTGCTCGATCGTCGGGAATTCCGAAAGTGACAGGACTCCTCGCCGGTACGGTGGGAGAGTGCCCTGCAGGTCATGGCCAAACGCACACCACGCAATACGCTGTACGATCCCCGTGTGGGGGGGGAAGCCATTCGTCTGAGCCGCCTGGAGATGGAGGCTCGCCCGTTTCAGCCGAGTCGCACGAACTATTTTGGCATCTACCGCATCGATTCGGGCACAGGGCACTTCTGGGCGGATGCCGCCCGGTTCCGGTTTGAGCCGCACACGCTGCTGTTCTTTGTTCCGTATCAGCGGATCCGGTTTGAGCCGGAGGACGCGGTCGCGGGTGAAGTCATCCAGTTCCATGCCAACTTTCTGTGCGTGGAGACGTTCCATGCGGAGGTGGGCTGCAGTGGGCTGCTGTTCAACGATCCGTACGGGATTCCGGCCGTGCCGCTGGATGAGGCGAGTGTCCCCGAGATGCGGGAGTTGTTCGACCGCATCCGGCAGGAGGATGCCGAACGTCACACGGCCTTTCATGAGGTGATTCTGTCGACGCTGAAGGTGCTGCTGGTTCTGGCGACGCGTTTGAAGGCGTCCCGGCAGGACGTTCGAACGGGGGATGGAGTCGACCTGCGGAACCCGATCCTGGTGCGTCTGCAGGAACTGATTGAAGAGAACTATCGCGAACTGCATTCCCCATCGGAGT
>CAZUXX010000227.1:0-6272 GCA_964624215.1 uncultured Planctomycetaceae bacterium | reverse complement strand
CTTGAGCTTGCTGACGACAAAGTGCTTGTGATTGGCAACCTGTTGTTCGCTGATTCCCAGACGGTGGGCGACTTCCTTGTTTGGCCGGCCTCGAACGAACAACAGTTCAATGCACTGCAGCCGCTCCCATTCTCCACGCGTCTTCCAGGTGCGAATCAGTTCTGCCAGGCAAGCGGCGATGACCGCATCGCGGGCGGTGTGATGCTCGCGACTGCGGGCAATGCTGGAGGCGACGCGAGCGGGGGCAGGAAGTCCGCTCCCGGGGGGACTGCTTTCGGTACCGGGAAACGGAATGACTGGCCGCCGTCCCTGCCGACGCAGCCAGTCGCGGATCTTGTTGGCAGCAATCGCGAACAGCCACGCCTCAATCGGTGTTGTCTCGTCGTAATTCGGCAGCGACGTGAGGAAGCCGATGAAGGTTTCCTGAACGATGTCTTCCGCGACCGCGTGGTCGTTCAGCCGGCTGCGGGCGAAGGCGAGCAGGCGTCCTTCGTATCGGTCGATGCACTCCTGCCATCCGGACTCGTCCCCCTGACGAATCCTGCGGACCAGATCACGATCGGTTTCTGATGCGGGCACGGTGATGACGGGCGTCGTGTCTTTTCAGCTGTATGACAGAACGTACGGAGCGGGTTCAGTGAAGTGGTCGCGGCCCGGCAGAGGTTGGTTCCGGGAGAGCGTGACCAGCGGGTTGTCCTCACCGTGAGGAACGGTCCAGAAGGTGGCCCGGATCTAACGGACCGGAACGACTTCAGGATACTGGGCTCCGGGACCGGTGGGAGCGCCCGGCGGTGGACCAAACTGCTGTTTCTGAAACGCCGCGTATGCGCGGTCCTTGGCGACGATGGGCTCGGCGCGCGGGGTAAACTCCCGAGGCCGGAAGCCTGTATCGGGGCCGGCGCTCTCGTCGGGGAACGGGTCTTGCAGTTCGGCCTCGCGTCGCTGCTGCGCGGCCGAGGCATAATTCCACTGCGGAAATCGCGTATTCCACGAGGTGATACACCCGCAGAGCGGAACGATGGCGACGATCAAGAGTGTCCAGCGAACCACGACCGGGGTGAGCCTCCCTGCAGATTCTGCCGCTTTATAGACAACGATTGGGGAGCAGAGCCAGACCGGTTTCTGACTGGGCACCGAAGAATCCGTGGACAGTTGACCGGGCGCCATCTCGGTGAGGCCAGAGTTCTTCCGCTTCCCTGCGAGAGGACGGCACGATGCAAACCGGAGAACAGGTCGCGTCTCGTGCGGGAGTCGGCACGTTGCTGCTGGCAGGGACGGGAGTTTTCTCTATCGGCTCGCTGCGACTGCCGAGGCCGACTGGTCGGTCTGGGGAGAGGTTTCCTCAGGAGTCACGGTGATGTCGACCGTTTTGAAGCCCGGGGTTTTCGAGAGGGGATCGACGGTGTGAGGCACGAGCACGTTCGCTTCCGGGTAGTACATGATGGCGTTGCCGGCACGGACATCGAACTCCCGGACGAGGATGTAGCGCATCTCCCGGGGCCCACTCTGAACGCGGACGCGCTGGTCGACTTCGAGACCGAGCCGGCGAATGTCATCGCGGTTCATGAGGATGACGTCGCGACGTTCCTGTCCGCGGTACAGGTCGTATTCATCGTAAACGACGCTGTTGAACTGCCCTTCCGACCGGATGGTCATCAGCTAGAGCTGACCGTTGCGTACACTGACCCCCAGCGGGATGGCGTGGAACCTGGCGCGGCCTGAGGGGGTTGGGAAGCGGTACTCCTCGATGGCGCGGCCGGGGATATGAAACTCTCTTCTGGTCTTGTCGACCTCTTTGAGCTGCTCAAGCTCGGGAATGATTTCGCCAATCAGTTTCCGGATGGCGGAGTGGCTCTCAAGTTCCGTCCAGTCGAGTCCTCCCGTCTGGTCGAGCACACGCTGACCAAGTTCTGCAAGAATGGAAACCTCACTGCGGACGTCGGGAAATCGCGGGCGGCCTCCGTCGCTGATCCGCACGTAGCTGAACATCGACTCCTGCGTGGTCGATTGTGTCTCTTCGTCGCGAGGCAGAACGGGCAGAATGTATGTCTCTTCGCCCGTTCCCCAGGCGTGGCCGGTGTTCAGCGTGGTCGAGAGCTGAACCATGGTGCCGATCTTGCGCAGGGCCTCGTGCGCGTACCGGGCATCGGGATTGCTGCCATACAGGTTGCCCCCCAGGAGAAGGGCGAAGTGCATCTCACCACGATGTGCTGCTTCCATACAGGCCATCGTGTCGAGCCCGGGTGATTTCGGAACCGGGGTCCTCAGTCGCTGCTCGAACCGCTCGATCACGGCCTGCTTGAGCAGCGGCGTGACGCCGACCGTTCCCATCCCCTGCACGTTTGAATGCCCACGAATCGGCATCACTCCGGCGCCGCGACGTCCGACCATGCCCCGCAAGAGCGCGAGGTTGGCAATCATCTGCACGTTCTGCACGCCGTGCAGGTGATGCGTGATGCCCATGCACCAGGCGAAGACCGTATTCTTCGACTGGAGATACGCCTCGGCCATGCGGCGGATTTCGTCGCGGCTGACACCGCTTTCCTGCTCGATACGATCCCACTCGATTTCGCGGACCTGCTTTTCGAATTCGGGGAAGCCCTCGGTGTGCTTCTCGATGAAATCGAGATCGTGGGCGTTGCGCTCGAGAACCTCTTTTGCAATGCCCGTCATCAGGGCGAGGTCGCCACCGATGTGCGGCTGCACGTATTGCGAGGCAATTTCGGAGCCGAACAGCAGGCTCCGCACGTCGCTGGGAACACGGAAGTTCACCAGTCCCAGTTCCTTCGCCGGGTTGACGACAATCACCTTTCCGCCGCGGCGGCGGATGAGCATCAGCGAGCGCATCAACCGCGGGTGGTTGGATGCCGGATTCGCCCCGATCAGAAAGTACAGGTCGGCGGCTTCGAGGTCGTCGAGCCTGACGGTTGCCGTGCCGACGCCAAGGCTGCTCCCCAGCCCGACGCCGCTGGCCTGGTGGCAATAGTACGAGCAGTTGTTGACGTAGTTGGTACCGAACAGCCGCGAGAACAGTTGCAGCAAGAAGCCGGCTTCGTTGGAGGCCCGTCCGCTGGCGTAGAAGAAGCTTCGCTCGGGGCCGGCCTGTTTCAACTTTGCTGCGATGCCGCTCAGAGCCTCGTCCCACGTGATGGGCCGGTAGTGGGTGTCCCCCCTGGCGAGATACAGGGGGGTGACGAGCCTCCCGCACGTTTCAAGCTGGTGGGAGGTCATCGCCCGGAGCTGGGTGATGCTGGTCTGTTCGAAAAACTCCGGCTTAATGGCTCCCTGCATATCGGAGGCCATCGCCTGGAAGGACTTCTTACAGACTTCCGGGAAGTACCCGGCCTCGTTGACCATGCCTCCCAACTGCCCCCCCATGCCCACGGCACAGGTCTTACAGGTGTTGTGGGAGCGCATGGCCTTCCACATTTTGAGCCAGCCGACACGGCGAAACAGCTGCAGGCTGTAGCCGATCGCCTTCCATCCACCACCGCTGCGAGGCGTTTTCATATCAGCGACACGTGAGTTCGAGTTGCGATCTCTGCGTGTTCACTGTAGGGGAATTCGCATGACGACAGAAGAACGGGCGCATTCTCGGCCTGGCGGGCGCACGATTTCCCCGGTCAAGGTCGGCGGGAGGCGTGCACGACCGGAGCGGATGTCAAACAGGAGTGACGCCCGGGAAGACCAAGGTGCAGGCGATGCGCCTGAGCCGCGAATTTTCGTCAACCGCAGTTGAAGATGGTCTCGACGTTGCCGCGGAGGAGTTGCCTGCCGAAGTCGAGTGCCTGTTCTTCACTCCAGCCGCGATCGAGGACGAAGTCCTGAGCGAGGACTTTGGCGAGCACGCGGCGATACATCCGGAACTTGGGCAGAGCGAACTCCAGCTTGTACATGTCGCTGTAGTAGCCGACCTGCTTGTTTCGCGGCACGGCTTCCAGCCGGGCGCGGGTATCCATTTCGATGTACGTCGGGATGTTCGAGTACCACCAGTGGCCGTTGGTGACCACGTTGGGGAAGATCCAGGAGTAGGAGACGAGTTCCTGGTTGCTGGTGTGACCGAGCACCGAAATCGGGAAGGTCACCTGCGGGAATGCATTGAACAGGTCGGCGTACTGGATCAGTGAGACGTTCTTGTCGAACAGATCCTGCCCCTGATAGACGCCGGCGGGATACACCTGCCGGTTGACGCCGATCATCAGATCGAAGGGGAGCTTGTAGTCGGCGCAGAACTCCGCGAGCGTCCAGAAGACGAACGGAGCCACGAAGTCGCGGGAGCTTCCCTCCGTAATGTCGCTGATGTCCTCGTCGCCGTAGTCCTCCTGCACCTGCTTGCGGGCCGCTGCGTCGCCACAGGCCAGCTGGAGGTGAAAGTCGACTCCGAACTGCGGATCACTGAGATCCGCCGGGTCGAACCACGGTGGCAACGAGATCGCGCAGGCGCGGGCTCCTTTGGAGGTGAAGTGATCAAACAGCTTGCCGATGGCCTGCCTGAGCGATTCGCGGTCTCCGACCTCGATTCCGGTTGCTTTTGCGAGTCTCTCGCGGACCTGGGGTTCGTGCAGCTTGAAAACGAGGTCGTCGGTTCGCAGGCAGGGGATATACCGTGTGGTGTCGAAGCCCTCGAGGGGATCGTCGAAATCGTTGGTGAGGAAGACCGCTTCGAGCTTCGATTGTTTCAGGCACTGGTCTTCCCAGTCGGGCTCGGCCATTTTCTTTGCGGCCGCATCGTAGAGCGCTTCCCAGTTGTCGGAGGTGATGCGGTCGTCATCAAAGCCGAAGAACTCCTGGCACATCTCGATGAGCCAGCTGACCTGGATGGTGTTGTCGAGATGCTGGAGTTGTTCGACGAGTCGGCCGACCTTCTCTTTCGGATCGAGACCGGGCTCTTCGATCCGTTCTTTGGCGAGCCCTGCCGAGTGGGCCAGCTCGGTGTAGTAGTGATACCCCATGATGTCGGCGAGCGTGGTCGAAGCCGCCGCATGTGGATTGATGTGCGTGTGCGGATCGATCAGCACGAGGCTTTCGAGCTGATCGAACAGACGTTGAACCAGTTCCGGACTCATGAGGAGTGTTTACTCGAGGAAGGACGCAGGGCGCGCAATCGCCCCGGAGAATCAATAATCGGCTGGCAGTGTGGTGTGCCACCGGACGAGGTTCAAGTCGCAGAAGCCGGAATTGCCATACAAAAGCAGCTGGATGCGACGCGATCGGTGCCCTGCTCTTGCCTGGACAGCGGTTCGGCCCTTCAACACGTGTCGTGTGCGGATTCTCTGACGTGAAGTCTGATAAGCCGATGCGGTCGTTACGGCTGGAATTCGACCAGGACCGGCCAGTGATCGGAGGCAGGCCGGCCGTCGGTGACCGGATAGAGGATCCCGGCAGACTTGACGGTGAGTCCGCGTGAGGCGACCCAGTCAATACGACCGCCACCTCGAGAATCAGCCCGGAAGCCGTTGTAGGTGCCTTCGTTCTCCGTACGTTCGGGATGGACCTTGCGGTAGGTATCGACGAGGTGCACAAGCCCCGATTCGGTGGTCCCGAAGAATGCCTGATAGGGAGCGCTCCCTTCTCCGGCATTGAAGTCACCGGTGACGATCACCGGATCGTTCCCGCACAGATCGGTGATCTTCCGACGGAGCAGCTTCGCGGATTCCAGCCGTGCCTGCTGGCCCCGGTGATCGAAGTGCGTGTTGAAGAACCACAACGGTTGCGAGTCGGGGTTCCGCCGGTCGCGCAGCTTGACCCAGGAGCACATCCGTGTCAGTGAGCTGTCCCAGCTGATGCTGCCGGGGACGTCCGGTGTCTCGCTGAGCCAGAAGTGTCCGGCATCGAGCTGTTCAAAGCGGTCCTTCCTGAAGAACAGCGCGGTCATCTCGCCGCGGTCACTTCCGTCGTCGCGTCCGACACCGATCGCCGCGTACTCCGGCAGGTGGTCACTGAGATATTTCTTCTGGAAGTCGAGCGTTTCCTGCGTTCCGAGGAGATCGGGGGCTGCATCCTTGACGGCTGCGACGAGCGCTTCCCGCCGACGATCCCAGTGGTTCTCTCCGTCCCGGGCCGAGCCGTAGCGGATGTTGAACGACATGGTCCGAATGACCGGAGGTTCGTTCGCGATCGTCGCCCGTTTCCCAGCGAGGATACTGGAAGTCATGGCAAGGACCGTCAGGCACAAGAGCCGGAGGAAACGGGCCATGTCGCTCCTTTGCAAAAGCATTGGCAGGAATCGGGAAGGGATTTCGTCGACGAATCCGAACAGTCATCATGGTAAT
>CAZUXX010000226.1:0-6289 GCA_964624215.1 uncultured Planctomycetaceae bacterium | reverse complement strand
GTTCCCGGCAGCGGGGAGTCCTTCAACCAGTCCCTTGAGCAGGCGGGCCGTGTGGCGGATTTTCTGGAGTTCGCCGAACTGCTTGTTCAGGATGCCCTGCACCGCGAGGAGTCGTGCGGTGGCCACTTCCGGGAAGAACACCAGACAGAAGACAACGAAGCACGCCGCGACGACGAGAATTTCGCCTATGTCGCTGCGTGGGAATTCCAGGGAGATGGTGCGGCTCCTACGTTGCACAAGGAACCTCTCACGTTTGAATCCGTCCCGTTGACAACGCGAAGCTACAAATAGGACCGGGAACCGGTCGTCTGGAGAACGTCTTATCCGTCGGGACAACTCCTTTCCGGGAAGCTGTCTTCGGGGTTCTGACTGATTCCGGTCGTCCGACATTGAGCTCCTCGTCCACTGACCCTCAACCCTGCTGCTTGCCCGATGATCCAGCCGACCGAAGCACCTCGCCGCAAACAGTTGAACCTGACGTTGCGCATCTGGCGGCAGGCCTCGGCTCAGGAGCCTGGCGAGTTTCGCGATTACAAGGTGTACGGCATCTCCCCGGACATGTCGTTTCTGGAGATGCTCGATGTTCTGAACGAACAGCTGATTGAAGCGGGGGAAGAGCCTGTCGCGTTCGACCACGACTGCCGCGAGGGGATTTGCGGCATGTGCAGTCTGATGATCAACGGTCAGGCTCACGGCCCGGATCGCGAGACGACGACGTGCCAGCTGCACATGCGGCGATTCGAAGACGGCGACACGATTGTTATTGAACCGTGGCGGGCGAGTGCGTTTCCCGTCATCCGGGATCTCGTCACCGACCGGACAGCCCTGGACAACATCGTTCAGGCGGGGGGATACGTTTCGGTACGGACGGGCCAGGCACCCGAGGCGAACTCGATTCTGGTTCCACGTCAGGACCAGGAGTCGGCACTCGATGCAGCGGTGTGTATCGGTTGCGGCGCGTGTGTCGCGGCCTGCAAGAACGCGTCGGCGATGCTCTTTACTGCTGCGAAGGTCTCGCATCTGGCACAGTTGCCGCAGGGGAAGCCCGAGCGTTCGGAGCGTGTGCTGAACATGATCGCCGCCCATGACGAGGCGGGGTTCGGCAGTTGTACGAACACGTCGGAATGCGAGGCCGCATGCCCGGCCGGGATTTCGGTTTCGCATATCGCCCGGCTTAACCGTGAGTACATGCGGGCGATGGTGACGTCGACGATTGGCGCTCCGCGGGACAAGACGGGTGGTCCGCAGCGATAAGCGTCCTCTCCGGCGGGATGCAGTCGGGACGTGCTGGCGGAGATGACGATGGCCGGTGAAGGGCAAGGTTTCCGCTCTGGCTGGCAGATTCCCGGGCGTGAATCAATCGCTTCCGACTCCCAACTCGGCGAGGAGTGACTCGATCTCTTCGTGACTGGGCCGGCCTTTGCGGCCCTCGATTCCGGGGGAGAGCAGGACCGGCAGCAGATTCGCTTCGCTTGCCAGATACGCCTGGACGTTTTTGCTGATCCGCGACTGGACCCAGGGATCTGCCAGGCCCTTGGCCAGTGCATCCTGCCCCACCAGATCGATGGCGCGGGCGGTGGCCTGTTCGATCGGTCGTGGCTGGGGAGTTTCGTAGAGCCACCGGTCGAAGGTTTCAAACGCCTGGGGATCGACGCGCCAGAGTGCGAGTGCCAGTTCGGCCAGTTCGCAGGAGTCTTCGAAGCGGGGGCTGGTTTCCTCTTCAGCGGGATTGCAGTCGGCATCGAGCGGTGCAGGAAGCAACACGATGGCCAACTCCCCCGGCGACTTCGCCAGTGCTTCGAGGAGCTGATTGTGCGCTTCGCGACAATGCGGACAGCAATAGTCGTTGAGCACCACGATGACGTGCGGTGCATCGACCGGTCCCAGCCGGGGCACTTCGTCGAGTTCGAACTCGAGTGCCCCGTCGAGGAAGGTCAGTTGCCGCGCGCCGGCCTCTCCGCGGACCTGTCCCTGCGCCCCGGCAACGACTCCCATCTCACGAACCGGCTGCGGTCCCCAGACCTGCAGGCCTGCCAGCACCGCCCCGAGCAGGACGCCGGTCAGCAGGTGCGGCAGCGTCCGGGGTATGCTCTGGGGAAGCCCTGCGAGAATCAGCAGTGCGGAAAGTACGCCGAGTGCGTGGGCCGCGACACACCACGGGCAGAACGCTCCGACGGCGAACCACTGCAGGCCGAGAAACCAGATTGCGGCCGCGAGGAGGCACCCGGCCAGAACGGCCAGGGGTCTCGTCTCCCACCCGACGTTGCGGGTGAGCGCCAGGACACACAGTGCGATGACAGCCAGATCCACCCCGAGTGCCGCGGCACTGACGGGAATTCCGAGCACTTCTGCCCAGCGGCTGCCAAGGACCTCTGCACAGCCTGAGCCGGATCCGCATCCAAGAGGCTGGCCCCAGCTGGCCAGCGATACCACCAGGAGATAGCCGGTGATTGCCGCCGCCCCGGCTGCGGCGAGAACGGCCCCCGAGAGGAACCATCGGTTGCCGGGGGTGATGGGACGGTGAACAGATTGTGCGGGCTGATCGACTGCGAGTGAATTGTCTTCACCTCGAGCGCGACCGGCCGGCCCGGTGGAGCGATCGTCGTCAGTTAAGGGTCTGTCCATCCCGGACCTCGGACGGCGTCACCGATCCTCCACGGCTCGTCGCCGCGGGATATCGTGCATGGTATGCCATCCCCCTGCCCTGCCGCGACCCGTGCGATTGCCGGCGGAGCAGTCTCAATCGCGAGCGTTACGCGCGAGGGCCACGGCCCGGTCGATCCGGTTCAGGCAGCGTTCGCGTCCCAGAAGGGCGAGACAGTCGAACATGCCGGGTCCGGCCGGCTTGCCGGTCGTGGCAACCCGCAGTGCGTGGATGATCTGTCCCATACCGATTCCACGGGCTTCGACCCACTCGTGCAACAGACGATCGAGCGACGGGGCGTCGAAGGGGTCGGCCTGAGCGAGTGAGTCGCGAAAGTCGACCAGCAGATCGATGGCGTCGTCGGGCTGCGTGATCCGCTTGCGGAAGGCCTTCTCGTCGTAGGCGAGCTGTTCGTCGGGGGTGAAATACTCCTCGTAGCCGAGGATATCCCCTGCCAGTTTGAGCCTGTCGCCGAGGGCCTCGATCAGCCGCGAGACGAACTGCCGCTCGTCGTCCGTTGCCGGGCTGCTGATTCGTCCGGCCTGTTGGAGATAGGGCAGACACATGGCCCGCTTTTCTTCGGGGCTCTGCTGGCCCATCCAGTACTCCTGAAACGCGAGCAGCTTGTCGGGATCGAGGGACGCTGACCCCTTGACGACACGCTCGAGTGAGAAGTTGCGGACGATGACGTCGCGAGACATGTTTTCTGTCTGATCGTCGAGTGACCAGCCGAGTCTTGCCAGCCCGTTGATGACGGCCTCGGGAAGGAATCCGAGTGTCCGGTAGAAGGAGACCATCACCGGGTTGAGCGAGTCGGACAGTTCCAGCCCCAGAGGCGGCAGGATCGTGGCGGCCGCGTCGAACAGTTTCTTGAACTGCGGGCTCTTTGCATACTTCGAGAAGTCCCGCTTGCTGAGCTTTTTTGACGAGCCGGGCGCTGTGACGAAGGGAATATGGGCGTATGTGGGCAGCGGGTGGCCCAGAGCCTCGAAGAGAATCGCCTGTACCGCCGTGTTGGACAGATGCTCTTCGGCGCGAATGACGTGGGTGATCTGCAAGTGAGCGTCGTCGACGACGGTCGCGAAGTTGTAGAGGGGGGACCCATCCTGCCGGCAGATGACCGGGTCGGCGATGATGGAGCAATCCCACTCGACATGGCCGCGAACGGCGTCGTTGATGCTGACTTTGCGGGAGCGATCGACCAGGAAGCGCACGACGTGGGGCCGCCCTTCTGCCACAGCCGCCTCGATCTCGGCGGGGGACATCTCCAGCGAGCGGCGGATGTTCAGGTAGTTGCGTTTTTCTTTTTCGGCCGCCTCGCGGTCGGCCCTGACCAGCTCGGGCGGGTCGAAGTCGCGAAATGCCTTTCCGCTGGCGAGCAACTGTTCGACGGCCTGCGTGTACAACGCTCCCCGCTGTGACTGGTAGTAGGGTCCATGCGGGCCTCCGACCTCGGGACCTTCGTCCCAGTCGAGTCCGAGCCAGCGAAAGGCGTCGAGGATCGGTTCCAGGGCCTCCGCGACATTCCGCTGCTGATCGGTGTCGTCGATCCGCAGAATGAAGGCCCCCTGGTGATGGCGTGCGAACAGCCAGTTGAACAGGGCTGTCCGCATTCCTCCGATGTGCATGTACCCCGTCGGGGACGGGGCAAACCGTGTCCGAACCGTCATGACTGCTCACGTATCGAGTCTGCGAAACGGCCGGATGATAGTCGACGCGCTGCCGGTGGTCTCTCCTGATAACAGTGCGTCTTTGAGGAGGTGTGAATGCAGGGAAAGACGGGATTTTCCGGGGGCAAAGATGGGGACTCAGCCACGAGTGATCGCTTCGTCGAGATTCAGGAGCAGATTGGCGATCATCGTCCAGGCGGCGAGTTCGGGGTCGTGAGTTTTGTCCCGATCGAGGTGTCGCGGCTGAAGCAGAGTGGTTGCGGAGTCGATCAGTTGCGTTGCGGCTTGGGGGTCGGCCGCGAATTCCTCCCGGCAGGACTCCAGCAGCCGGCCTAAGACGACGAGTTCCCTGTCGTCGGGGAACCGGGCGGTGACGCTGCGGAAGGCCCATTTCAGGCGTTCGGCATCGGTGGTTCCCCCTTCGTGCAGGGTGCGCTGTGCGAAGTGGCGGGCCGCTTCGACAAACTGTTTGTCGTTCATCAGGGCGAGGGCCTGCAACGGGGTGTTGGTCCGTGGCCGGCGGACGGTGCACGTTTCGCGGGAGGGGGCGTCGAACATGGCCATCGCGGGGGGATGGGCCGTGCGTTTCCAGAAAGTGTACATGCTGCGGCGGTAGAGTTTTTCGCCATCATCCTGCGTGAAGCGGGCGGTATTGCTGTCGGTGTAGCCGACCGCTTCCCAGAGTCCTGCCGGCTGGTAGGGCTTCACACTGGGACCACCGATGTGATTGATGAGCAGGCCGGAGACTGCCAGCGCCCCATCGCGAATCGCTTCGGCGTCGAGTCGAAAGCGCGACGCGCGGGAGAGCAGACGGTTGAAGGGATCCTTCGCCTGCTTTTCAGGCGTGAGGGCCGAATCCTGGCGGTAGGCGGCCGACATCACCATCAGCTTCTGCATGTGCTTGACGTCCCAGCCGGAGTCGATGAATTCGACAGCCAGCCAGTCGAGGAGTTCGGGATGGGAGGGTGCTTCTCCCTGGATGCCGAAGTCTTCGCAGGTCTTGACGAGACCGGTCCCGAAATAGCGTTGCCACCAGCGATTGACGGTGACCCGGGCCGTCAGCGGGTGCGAAGGGTCCACGAGCCACTTTGCCAGCCCCAAGCGATTGACCGGGGCGCCTTCTGGAAGCGGGGGCAGGACTGCGGGGAGGTGCCGGTCGACCGGTTCTCCCTGTTTGTCGTACTCGCCGCGAATGAGCACGTAGGCCTGCTTCGGTTGAGGGAGTTCCTCGACGACCATCGTTTTGGGGATTGCGCTGTTGAGCGCGTCGATTCGCTGTTGAGTCTCCGTTCGGCGGGTCAGGAGCGGTGCGATCGTCTCCCGGCTGGCGGGATAGACCTGCTCGAGGAAGTGTCGTCTGAGGGCCCGCTGCTGGTCGTCGCTCCGTTTGGCGGGTTCGACTTTGAGTGCCTCTTTGACAGGTTGTGGGAGATCCTTCCCTTCACCGACGGCCAGTTCCCAGGCGCGTTGCGATTCAAAGGACTGTCCCGCCTGTGGCGTGCGCGTGACGATGCCCGCACGGTCCCAGTAGACCGTTCCGCCGAACTGTGTGAACGCCCAGCCGTTGAGTTTCGAGCCGGCAGCGAGACCGACTTCGGCAACGGGGACTTCCAGCCGTACCCAGCGACCGGCTTCGGGCAGACCTCCCTTGAAGCGACGGCTGGGTGAATCGTTGGCGCCCCAGTCGATTCTGTCGTTCCCCCAGTATGCCCGGTGCTCCCAGTTGCCATCGTTCCACTGGAGCATGATTTCTTCGGGCGGATTCGCGGGATCGAGGTAGACGTGTGCAAAGAGCACGTCTCCGTCTCCGACCAGGAGTTCGGGATTTGCGCCGGTGAAGAAGTGCTGCGACAGTCCTTCGGCTGTCCGTCTGGTTGACTTCTCCCCCGAAAAAACGGGCTCGGGAGCCGTCACGAATTCCCAGGGGGACCCGCTCTGCTGCAACTGAGCTCCCGGAGGGGCCGCGTCGTCGATC
>CAZUXX010000225.1:0-6305 GCA_964624215.1 uncultured Planctomycetaceae bacterium | reverse complement strand
ACCCTCGAGTGGCACCCGTGGGTCGGGCGGGTGCGAGATCACCCCGTGGCGAACCGCGGCGGCGCCGGGCCCTGCGTACCGCAGCGGTGGCTGCGGGTCGACGGACTGGAAGGGAATCCCCGGCCCCGGCGTTGCCCCCGCTTCCTGGGCCGCTGCCTCGCGGGCCGTCGCCAGCGTCGAGGTCAACACGACCGCAAAGACTGTCAGCAGTTGAAACTGACGGATGCCGTAACGGACCGTGGCAAGAGTGACAATCAACATCATGGCGAGGTCCAGACAGTCCAGCCGGGCAGCAGGGTGGAAGTTCGGGAAGTCAATCGACGAACGGAGCGATCCGGATCGGTGCCGGTCGCGTGAAATGCGCATCCTGCGGCGAGCGGGCATCCGGCGTGCGTCCCCCCAGACGCAGGATGGCCATCGGCCGGCCGAGTTGCCCCGCCGTCTCGAGGAGATTCGAACCGGCAGGAGCGTCGTACGTCAGAATGCCCCGTTCGTCTCCGTCGAGTGGTGACGCCAGCTGCGGGGCTTCGAGATAGATGACCTTCGTCACCATCTGCTCGCGCAACACCGTCTCGATCTCATCACGGGTGATGTGAATCGGAATCGGGAATTCGGCTTCGCGTCCCGGAGGAGGATGCAGACGGTCGAGCAGCTCGATCGTCGGATAGAGTTCGACTCCGGGAAATTCGGGCAACCCCGAGATACGAATGCGGTACACAGGACCGATCAGCATGTCCGCCTGGGCAGGAGCCTGCGTGAGCACCGGTTCCTGCTCGGTCGGCGAGTAGAACGACACCAGCCCGGCCGAAGGAAGCTCGATCCGCACCGGTTGATAGACGCCCGTGAGACTCGGCTTGGCAATCAACTGCCATTCAGCCGTCTTCCCCGGACGCTCGTTGTGATCGAGTGGTACATAACGACCGGGGACGGGCGGGCGACTGAACGGCTGGTCCTGTGCCGGAAGCGCCACGGCCCACAGGATCAGTCCCGCAGTTGCAGCGATCGAGATGCGCATGGGTCGTCTCTCGTTCATCGGGCCGCTTGCCCCCACTCACTCGGCCCCGGTTCCGATCGTCCGGTTCCGTCAGGTGGATGCCGGAGCGGCTCTGTTCACTGTTGCCCGCTGCCAAGGGTCTGGCAGGCGACGTGTTGTCCCCGTCTCACAACAGTCGTGGACAGGGTCTCGTCCAAACGACAGCACACGGCTTCCCCGGTCGATGTCGGCCGAAGAAGCCGTGGCCGCGGGACGAGGCTCACGGGCTCCCGCAGGAGCCACGGGACTGCTTACTGCTGCGGAGTGCCGGGCGGACAGTACGCTCCGCCTTCCATCGATCCGGCCCAGGCCGGCCAGGAGGTTCCTCCCGGCGGATGGAGCGGATGCTTCTCGATGTACTCGACATGCCGTACCGGAGCCGGCATCCGGATACCCGGCTGGTGAGCCACGTCGATCAGCACATCGTTGACCGGGCCGTGCAGTTCGGTCTCGGTGAGGTTCCGCATCGTGTGCGAGCGGAGGCCGGCGGGACGACCATACGGCAGGTGGACCGGTCCGGGCAGACCAATGGGAGTGCCGACATCCATGTGCGGATGACCCCACATCGGAGCCGTCACTCCGGCAACCGGGTTCCACGGCGGGCCACCGGGATGGGTCGGTCCGCCCATCATCATTTCATCGGGAACACCGCTGGTCACTCCCAGCACCGCGATCGGAGTCGGCGGCACGTGTTCACCCTTGTCACCATCGGCATGGAAGGCCGTCTGCACGATGTTGCCATCGGCATCACGCCGGGCCGCTGCGTTGAGCTGGCCGGGCATTTCGAGATCCATGTTGCCGATGCGAAGCACAGCCATAATCGTGCCCCGACGCTCGGCCACCTTCACCGGGTCTTCGCCAGCCGGCAGCGCCGTCGAGACAAGCTCTTCGACACCGGCCGCCAGATCCTGGAACCGGGCATCCGGCAGGTAAATCACCTTGGTGACGAAGTTGTTGGTCTGGATCTGGTCCAGGTCTTCGTCGGTGATCTGCACAGGAATCGTGTTGTGCGACAGGTACGCCTCAGTCGAGGGGCGTGCCGGGTAGACATGCAGGGACGGGTACAGGACCAGCCCTTCCCGACCGGGAATGCCCGTAAACTTCAGCCGGTACGTCGCTCCCTGGCGGAAGTTGTAACGTGCCGGGGCAACCAGCTGGTTGTCGGCGAACCCGTTACCAACCTGCCACCCGATCGACATGCCCGCCGGTCCGAGGAAGCGGAACTGCGACGTGGCGGCAATCGGTGCCGGCATGACACCCCCCGGACCAGCCGGGGCACCGGCATAACCGCCCGGGCCAGGAGCCACCGACTGCATCGATGCCAGGTGGACGGGCGGGTGCCCCATGACCCCGGGACCGGGGCCGGCCACCATAGGACCGGGGGCCGCCAGCATGGCAGCCGGTGGAGCCACGAACTCCGACTGTTTCGCCAGTGCGGCATGGGCAGGTCCATGCGGTCCTGCGCCGCTGTGCCCCGTGTCGTACGCGCAGCCGACGCATACGATCAGTAGCGTGGCCAGTGCCAAAAAGTAGAGTTTCATTGGCCTTTCCCCTGTGTCCGTGAATCGCCCCGTTTGACGCCTGTCGGTCGTCCGTAACCGGTCTGCTCGTGGCGATGCGAAATCGCCCCGCCGATTGCGGTGTACCGGGAAAACGGCTCCCCGTTACAATCCGCTGGGCGGCCCCGGGTTGCTGGCCTGCAAACGCAGGCATTCCGGATCCACCCGATCTGCTGTGCCGGTGCTGGCCTTCGGGCCAAACCGGTTTCCGCTCCCCGGGAGTCGGAAACAGTGCAGCCGATGCCGGATGTGCGGAACGGACGCGCACTGACAGTCCTTTCCTTCATCGGATTCCGGACAGTCGGGGCTTTGGCAAATTCGTCACTTTCAAATCAACATGCAGAAACTCACCATCTTGACAGTGGCCCTGTTGACGGTCGCTGCCGGTGTGTGCCTTCGCCGCTTCCCGCAGGGACTGCTGCACGCTGCGGAAGCCGACTCGCTCATTGCCCAGGTTCAGAACGCCCTCCCGGCGAAAGATTCTCCCACGCCCGGGCCCGCTTCAAACCCGGAAGTTGCCGACAAGACCGACGAGGCCCCGCCCGTCGACGAATCTCCTGAGGCCAGACAACTGCTTCAGGAAGCCAAAAACCGCCTGTATTCGTACAGCTCGGTGCAGGCGGCCATTCGCGAACAGGTCACGTTCGGCCCCCGGCAACTGCGGTCAGAGGGAAGCTACATCGCCGGACCGTTCGATCCACTGCCCAAGCTGCGACTCGAGTACCGCGTCGCCGTCGGCAAGACACAGGGCTCTCTGACGGAGGTCTGCGACGGCCAGCTGCTGTGGACCCAGCGGGTCTTTACCCGCACACCGCCCCCCGATGCGACCGATCCGCCGGAGCCGCAGATCCAGGTCACACGGCGCGACGTGAAGATGATTCTCGATGCGGTGTACAAGAACGGCAGCTCCCCCCGGGCAATCCTGCAGGCCGAACTCGGGCTGGGAGGCCTCCCTGCCCTGCTCGCCTCCATCGAGCGGGTGATGATTCTCGATGCGGTCCGGACCGAACAGATCGAAGGACGCGCCTACCGGATTGTCACCGGCCAGTGGAAGCCGGACTTCCTCCGCAACATCCGCCGGCAGTTCAAGCAGATCGGCCGCGAGCTCGGCCCCTACATCCCCGAGCAGGTCGAGATCACCCTCGAGGGGGATTCGCTCTTCCCCGTCCGCATCGCCTACTTGCGCCGCGGCGGTGAGGACGAACCGACGCAGGTCACCGTGCTGACGCTCGAATTCTCCGATATCCGCCTGAACCAGCCGCTCCCCCCGGAGGCCTTTGAGTTCATGGTTCCCAAGGGAGTCGAAGCCGTGGATGTCACGCAGCAGTTCATCCAGGCAATCCAGGCGGAGACTTCAGAAGAGCCGGAGCCCGGCAACTGACCGACCGGGTGCAGCATCATCACCGCCCATCCGCACTCTCACACCGGGCCGTCACACCCAGCTCACCAGGCCCCCTTGATCCCGGCGCGAATGTCGCGCGTGAGGCTGGGAGAATCGTCGGCAGTCTCGTCGTCCATCGCCTCCGCTTCATATGCAGGCACCGTCTCGAAGACCTCGCGCGCCTTGGGCGTCAGGAAGCGGGTCGGCTGGGCAAACGTGTGCCCGTCGGTCCAGCGGCCGAAGTAGTACCGCTGAGGCACCGTCACCGTCAGATGGTTCTTGGCCCGCGTCAGGGCGACGTAAAACAGCCGGCGTTCCTCTTCAATTTGCTCGGGAGAGTCGGTCGCCATGTCCGAGGGAATGTTCCCGTCCGCCGCGTGAATGACGTACACGCTTTCCCATTCCAGCCCTTTCGCAGAGTGGATCGTACTGAGGTTCAGATAGTCCTCATCCAGCAGCGGGTCGCCAGCCAGATCCTGCGTCGACGTCGGAGGGTCGAGCGACATTTCAGTGATGAACTGCGCCCGGTCGCGAAACCGGCCCGAAACGATCTCCAGTTGTTCGAGATCCCGCAGGCGGTTGCTGCTGTCGTCGTACTTCCTCTCGAGCAGCGGGGCATAGAACCGCCGCACACGATGCAACTGCTCGGGCACCGGTTGCTTGCGTGCAGCCGGTGATCCCAGACCGATCATCAGCGCAACGAAGACAGGCCAGTCGAGCTTCGCAGCCTTCGGTGGCGTGACCGTCTTCCACGTATGAAAGTCGTACTTCGCCGCGGCCAGTTGAGTGAGCAACTGCTGAGCGGTTCTCGGCCCGATCCCCGGCATCAGCACCAGAATCCGCAGGCCGCTCATCATGTCCCGCGGGTTCTCCGCCAGCCGCAGAAAGGCCATCAGGTCCTTCACGTGGGCCGTTTCCACAAACTTCAGTCCGCCAAACTTGTGAAACGGGATGTTCCGCCTGGCGAGTTCGACCTCCAGAGAAATCGAGTGGTGCGAGGCCCGGAAGAGCACCGCCTGCTCCATCAGCTTCGTCCCCCGTTCGCGGTGTTCGAGGATCCGGTCGCACAGGTACCGCGTCTGCTCGTCTTCATCCTCGCAGAGCACCAGTCGCGGCGGCTCCCCCCCTTCGCGCGTCGTAAACAACTCCTTGCGGTGACTCTCCTTCGCCTCGGCGATGACACGATTCGTCGCTTCGAGAATCGGCTGTGTGCTGCGGTAGTTCTGCTCGAGTTTGACAACCGTCGTCCCGGGGAACTGTTCCGGGAAGTCGAGAATGTTGCGCACCGTCGCCGCCCGGAATGAGTAGATCGACTGCGCATCGTCCCCGACCACCGTCAGCCCTTCGCCATCGGGGGTCAGTCCCTTGAGAATGTTCGCCTGAATGACGTTCGTATCCTGGTACTCGTCACCCAGCACACAGTCGAACTTCTCCCGGACCACACGGGCTGCTTCTTCATGCTGCATCAGCCCCTGCCAGAACAGCAGCAGGTCGTCGTAGTCGAGAACGGCGTGCTCCTCCTTCCGATCGACATACAGGCCAAAGAGCTGCTTCAGCGACTCCTCGTGATCGAGGCACCACGGATACGCTTCCTGCAGGATCTCCCGCAGCGGCTTCTGGGTATTCACCGTGCGGCTGTAGATGCTCATGCAGGTTCCCTTCAACGGGAACCGTGTGCTCCGCTTCCCCCGGCGTTCAGCGCCGCCGTCGTCCTTGCCCAGTCTGAGTTCCTGCCGCAGGACCTGAATCAGGTCTTCGGCATCCCCGCGATCGAGGATCGTGAAGTCGTTGGGCAGCCCGATCAGCCGGCCGTAACGCTTGAGCAGTCGCGTCGCCACGGAGTGGAACGTCCCCCCCCAGACCTTCTGACTCCCCTGGGTCGGAACGGCCCCGGCGTTCTGCCCGGCGCGGGGCAGCTCGCGAAGAATCGTGTCCACCCGACGCAGCATTTCGGCCGAGGCCCGCCGCGAGAACGTCAGCAGCAGAATCCGCGCAGGAGGCGTCCCGGTTGCAATCAGGTGCGCAACACGATGAGCAAGCGTCGTCGTTTTTCCCGTTCCGGCCCCGGCCACGATCAGCAGCGGACTGCGTCCGTGAGATGCCGCTTCTCGTTGTTGCGGATTCAGGCGGGAAAGAACTGCTTCGATTGCCGCTGCCGGAATCGCCATCCGTAGCTCCTCGTAATTCTGGACGGGAGCATCATGCACGGTGGACAGGCAAGGGTCCAGCGTCACACCTCGCACCAGATGCTGTGCAAGACTCGACGGCGGCGAGCCAACCGGACCTGGAACCGAGAACCACTTCCGGCCAAAAGTCCGGTCTTTCCGGCGAA
>CAZUXX010000224.1:2035-6316 GCA_964624215.1 uncultured Planctomycetaceae bacterium | reverse complement strand
CACCACCGGATTGTCGTCCGGTCACGGCCTCAACGACCATCGACGGGATCGAAGTCAACTTCGCTCCGCGATCTGACTCGATCCGACAACGTGACACTCGCCGATCCCGGACGCTCACCCGTCCGGGATCGTTGCGTAGATGGAAGGCCACTTTCGCAAACGCTCAGCACCGGCGGGGGTGTCAATCCCGGACTCCACTGCCCGTCATTGACGTGCCAGGGGGCGACCCGGACAATCGCTCGCGAACGTATTCACGCTCGCTGATCGAGAGTTTCGCATGTCCTCCGTCACCCAGGCCCGTTGGAAACTTCCTCACGAACTCCGTTGCTTCGCGGCGTGGTGCCTGGCTTTGGCAGTCCTGGCTCCTCATCAAGGCGCGGCGCAGGAACCCGCATCACCACGACCCAACGTGATTCTGATCATCACGGATGACCAGGGCTATGGCGACATCGGGGCACACGGCAACTCGATGATCCGGACGCCGCACCTCGACGCCCTTCACAAAGAGTGTGTGCGGTTGACCGACTTTCATGTCGATCCGACCTGCTCTCCGACACGTGCGGCCCTGATGACCGGGCGGTATTCGACGCGAACCGGTGTGTGGCACACGATCCAGGGACGGTCGCTCATGTCTCCGGACGAGGTCACCCTGGCAAAGATGTTTGCTGCGAACGGATATCGTACCGGGTTGTTCGGGAAGTGGCATCTGGGCGACAACGCACCGTTGCGACCGCAGGATCAGGGCTTCCAGACGGCGTTGTATCATGGTGGGGGCGGCGTCGGGCAGACGCCCGACTGGTGGGGAAACGACTACTTCGACGACACCTGTCTGCATGAGGACGGGACTGCCGAGCAGTTCACCGGCTACTGCACAGACGTCTGGTTCGACAACGCACTGCGATTCATCGAATCCCACAGGCAATCGCAGCAGCCGTTCTTTTGCTACCTGGCAACGAACACACCGCATGGCCCGTATCGGGTCGATCCGGTCGAGAAACAGCCGTATCTCGACGCTGGCGTTCCCGAGCCAATGGCGTCTTTCTACGCGATGATCACTGTCATCGACCGCAACCTGGGGCGGCTGCTGAAGCACCTTGAAGATCAGGATCTCGCGCAGAACACGATTCTGATCTTCATGACCGACAACGGTACGGCTGCCGGAGTCCGCGGCCCTCGCCGCAAAGGAGATGCCTGGAGCGGTTTCAACGCGGGGATGCGCGGACAGAAGGGCTCCGAGTACGATGGCGGACACCGCGTCCCCTTCTGGATTCGCTGGCCGGGTGGAGACATCGGCGGGGACCGCGATATCGACGCTCTTGCCGCACATATCGACGTACTGCCGACGCTGGCAGAACTTTGCAATGTCGAGCGCCCCGACGGTCCCCCGCTGGATGGCCGCAGTCTGGCCAGTCTTCTCAGAGGACTGCAGGACTCGGGGGAAGACCGCACCCTGTGTGTGCATTCACAGCGGCTCGAAACCCCTCAAAAGTGGCGCAAGTCAGCCGTGTTGACGGCCCGCTGGAGACTCGTCAACGGGAGCGAGTTGTACGACATCAAGGCCGATCCGGCCCAGGAGAATAACATTGCCAGCGACCATCCGGCCGTTGTCACGCAATTGCGCCAGGCCTATGAGGAGTGGTGGGAGAGCCTGTCCCCCGTCTTTGACGAATACGTCCGCATTGACCTGGGCAGCGAAGCAGAGAATCCCGCGCAACTGACCGCTCACGACTGGCATACGGGAAACGGCTCCGACGCCTCACAACAGGTTCCGTGGAGCCAGGTGGCCGTAAGCAAGGATCCGCTGCACAACGGCTACTGGGCTGTCAATGTCACCACGCCGGGACGCTACGAGTTCGCACTCCGTATGCGGCCAGCCGGAGTAATCTGCGACTTGCCCCCGGGACAGGCGCGACTGCGAATCGGCGATGTCGAACAATCCGTCCCGATTGAGCAGGGCCAGTTTGTGGCCTCGATGACCGTCGACCTGGCAGCTGGCCCGGCGACGCTGCAGACGTGGCTCATCGACGACGAGGGACGGGAACGCGGAGCCTGCTTTGTTCAGGTCAGGCGGCTGGGACCGCGGGAGAACTGAGCGCCTCTGCGAGATGTCCGGCAATCCGCCGTGCGGCCTGGCCATCGCCGTACGGCTGCTCTGACGACACGATACGCTCGTTCGTTGACTGGCTCAGCCACGAGGACGCTTCGCTCACGATCCGCTGCACCGACGTACCGACGAGCGTCGCCCCGGAGCCGAGACATTCCGTGCGTTCGGTCTTCTCCCGCATGACCAGCGTTGGCTTCCCCAAAGCGGGGGCTTCCTCCTGAACCCCTCCGGAATCAGTCAGCACGAGTTCCGCTCGACACATCAGTGCTACAAACGGCTCGTAGGACTGCGGTGGTAACAGGTGCACATTCGCCAGGCAGCCGAGAGCTTCGTGGACCGGCCGTTGCACCTGGGGATTCAAATGGACCGGGTAAACCCAGTCGACGTCGGGAAATCGCTCCGCCAGGCTGCGAATCGCCTGGCAAATTCGGGCGAAGCCGGGACCAAAGCTTTCCCGCCGATGACCCGTAATCAGCACAAACCGTCGCGTGAAGCGGGCACACAGACGACGCGTTTCCTCGCTCGTACACCCGCGATCAATCCGATCCCGGACCTCGAACAATGCGTCAATCACCGGGTTCCCGGTGACAAAGATCTGCTCATCAGGCACTCCTTCCGCAAGCAGTTGGTCCCGGTTGGCCGCGGTCGCAGCAAAGTGCCAGGTCGCCACCCGTGTGGTCGCAACGCGATTCAGTTCTTCAGGAAACGGGGAGTGCATGTCGCCGGTCCGCAAGCCGGCTTCGACGTGAGCCACCGGGATCCGGCGATAGAACGCCGCGAGCCCCCCGCACAAGGTGCTCGTCGTGTCTCCCTGCACGACGACCACGTCCGGAGCCAGCGATTGCAGAACCGGGTCAAGTGCCACCAGCATTCGACCCGTCAGGTCCCCTAGCGTTTGTCCCGGACGCATCAGAGCCAGATCGACATCGGGGCGGATGTCGAACAACTTCAAAACGGGAGCGATCATTTCGCGATGCTGCCCCGTGAGACAGACCATCGGCTTGAGTGTCCCCTGCTGTTGCAAGGCCCGATACACCGGCGCGAGTTTGATGGCCTCCGGACGCGTTCCAAAAACCAGCAGGACGCTTTTTGTCATGATCAACTCAGGCGTCCGCCAGTGGACTCACAGGCAACCGTGAGACTTCAAGCAGTGGCGGTGAAGGGGATCCCCCCACGACACTCTGATAAACCGCCTCCGTCTGGCGGGCGACCGCGTCCCACGAGAACTCGGCCATCGCCCGTAATCGTCCACGCCGCCCGTACTGGCGGCGCCGATCCGGATCGTCGATCAGTTCACGGATCGCCCCGGCAAGCAGGTCGGGACGACCTGGATCGACCAGCAGGCCTGTCCGCTCGTTGATGATCAGTTCCGGAATCCCGCCCACCCGCGTTCCTACCACAGGAAGTGCTGTGGCCATCGATTCCAGCCCGGTGATGCTGGTCGCTTCCTGGAACGACGGGAGGACGCTGATGTCCGCTGCCCGGTACAGACCAGGCATCTCGCTGTTGGCTACATTGCCCAGAAGCAGACAACGGGAGCGGTGCCCGCTCGCAGTCAGCAGTCGTTCCACTTCAGGACGTTCGGGTCCATCGCCGGCAATGACAATGCGGATCCCGGGACCTGCAAACTTCTCGACGGCTTCCGCGAAAACACACACACCGTTTTTGGCGACCAGACGACGTGCCAGCAAAACGACAACCTCGTCCGGTCGGATGCCCAGAAGGGCCCGCGTCTCGGAACTCCCCGGGCAGAACCTGTCTGTGTCGACCCCGTTGGGGATGTAGTCCACTCGACCGGTCACACCGACCAGACGCGTCGCTTCGCACAGCTCCTGGCTGGGGGCAATGATGGCATCAGCGCCTCGAAGCCAGCGGCCGACGCGATAGTGGGCCAGGCGTCCACGGTCGACCCGCTTCAAAAACCCCGACGTGTGATTGGTAAACACCAGCGGAACATCCAGCCCGCCGCAGGCAGGCAGCGGCCTCAGACCATGCACATGGACAACGTCGGTCGGCGATTCCGCAAACCGGCTCTTCAGCCAGAGGTGAAGTGTCCACTGACACCCGGGCCGCAGCCACGGGTACCGTGGCCGCAAAATCCGCAGCCCATCCGTGACTCGAATGGCATCCTGCTCCGTCCCGCTGGGGCGACTGACGACATCAACCTCATGCCCCCG
>CAZUXX010000224.1:0-2025 GCA_964624215.1 uncultured Planctomycetaceae bacterium | reverse complement strand
AACGTGTGCCGCAACCCCTCCGACATTGGGCCAGAAATCGGCTGAGACCAGCGTGATTCTCATTGCAGCCCTTCCATGAGCAGGCGGCGACAAATGTGTCGTAAACTACGCAGAATGCAGAGGATCAGTCAACGAGACTTTCTTTGCACTCGCCGGATGCAAAGACCGGGCCGGCAACCGTCTCGACCTCGAAGGACCTGCACCGGCCACGAACACTGCCATTGACGACCACACGACATTGCCCGCTACGCATCGAAGCAGTCGTTGGTGGCAAGACAGTCGCACAGCCGACCGTAGACCTGATGCAGCGCGCGACGGTCAGTGCCCGAACCGACTGCCTGCCGGATCCGCCGGCTCAGCGTGCCCGACCGGGTGATCACATTGAGGGGCCGCCCCCAGCGTTCCCGGTCCTCCGGAGTGCTCAGGACATCGTCAATCAGCCCCGCCCACAGTTCGCCCAGCCTGATTGACGTCGCGTTGATTCCAAGATGCCGTAAGACGTCTCGGTCACCAATTCGAGCCTGCTCCCCGTCACGGATCGCTGCCAGCAGAAGCGGTTCAAGCTGCTCGCTCTCGACCGCCTGTTGCTCGACAGTCGAGGTCCACCGTTCTTCAGCCAGTCGCTTCACGAGACCGGTGACCACAGCGCAGATCGCCAGGTCGGCCAGGGGGCACTCCTGAACATCCAGTAATCGAATCTCGATAGCCCCACGACTGAAGCGGGCGATCGCCCCGCGTGCATTCAGAAACTCATCCTGAAGAAGCCCCTCAGGATCGTGTGGAGCGATCTGCGCATACAGCGGCCCCAGAATCGTCGCGTGATACTCCTCCTCGCTGTATGCCCGTTCCGGGATGATGCGACCCGAAACCAGCGGGATCTTGCGGGCATTCTCGCGGTAGACCGCCAGACGATTGTCCGCCGTTCCGGTCACGCGACCGTCCATCACGGGGGAGCTCGCCGCCAGGCCCGGCAGCAACGGCAGCACCAGCCGAATGGCCGCATGCAGCCGTCCGAACTCCTCGTCCGAAGCAAATGGCAGATTGATGTGGATGCTCTGCAGGTTGGCCCAGCCGTGCCCTCGACAGTCGAAGATGCGGTTAAAGGCCTCGTAAACCGGACTGTACTCGTGAGGCCACAGCCGCATCTCCCGGTGCGGATCCATCCACGGATGCATGGCGGTTGGCATCAGCCGTGCATTCAACGGCTCCAGAAGCGTATTGATCTTCTGGACCTGTTCGTGGAACAGAGCCGGCAGAGGGGCCAGAGAATCGGCGGGTCCGTTCGTCTTCAGTTCGACGACGTGCAGGGCGAGTTCGTTCGACCAGGCGATCGAACCGGATTCGATCTCGGAGACGAACTCGCCTGCAGACGACTTGAGGAGTTGATCGCAGATCGGACGTACATCGAGCGTCTGTGCATCGACGATCATGTACTCCAGCTCGACGCCGAACGCAGAAAACAGAGAGTGCCGCGACATCATCCCTGAATCCTGAAGTCGGCGTCGAACTTCGCCCGCGGCGTCATGCAGGAGTCGCGGCTGTTGCTTCACTCGCGATCAGTGACTCCCGCCCGACGCGAAAGCAGTAGTCACCGAACGATTCCCCTTCGTTCCGCTCGCACTTGTACTTGGTAAAGACAGGAGCGAGACGCGAGGTGATCTCCTCGAACGGCACCATGTCATCAAAGAGAAATGCCAGCCGCGTTCCCTGAGCGTTACCGCCCAGATAGATCGTGTACTTGCCGCGGGCTTTCCCGACGATGCCGATATCCGGCGTGTAGGGACGGCCACAGCCGTTCGGGCAACCGGTCATGTGCACCGCAATCCGCTCGTCCAGAAGCCCTTGGCGATCGAGTTCCGCTTCGAGCGAGGCAACCAGATCGGGCATAACGCGTTCCGACTCCGTGACGGCCAGACCACATGTGGGCAGCGCGGGGCACGCGATGGCGAATCGCTGCAGCAGGGTCAGTTCCCCCGGCAGCGGCACACCGTGATCGCGGAGGATCGATTCGACTTCCTTCTGCTG
>CAZUXX010000223.1:0-6321 GCA_964624215.1 uncultured Planctomycetaceae bacterium | reverse complement strand
TACCGCAAGGGGTACGAGGTCCCGGATTTTGAGGCCTAATTGCTGATGTCACACGGACTTGCCCCGTCTCCCGGGATAATTTCGGGAAACTGATCTTGCCACCCGGGTACGATGGGGAAACAATCTGGCGACTGGGTCGCGAAGAACGCAACGCGACGGACTGGAGCCCGCGAGGTGGTCGGATTTGGCGAGCTGACCGAAGCGGGATGTTCAACTCAGAAAGGAGGTGGTCCTGTGGAATATGACTGTAGTAGCCAACGAGGTGGTGCCGTTTAGCGACGGCCGGCGGGCTGTCGCCCAAGGCAGCCATCTCCTCGTGGGGATCACCTCCTGATTCTCTACGAGCCAAATGAGCCCGGCTTCGATCCCTGAGATCGGAGCCGCGCTCTGCTCGTTACATCGTCCGGTTGATTCCAGGTCCGGATCGGAACCCGGGCTCTCGCCACCGCCGCTGTTGTCTCACCAGCGACACACAACTACAGCGGTGAAACGCCAGGCATGTGACGTCGGTAAGACGCGATCATCGTTCTACCTGCCTGCGATCTATCGCGATTGCTGAGAGCGAAACTCGCCCGAGGGCACGTTCTCGAACGGATTGGCTGCGGGTGCTCCGGCCGGACGGAAGCTGTCGGCCCCGACGTTCTCCTGACTCTGCCAAACGGAAGACGACGCCCCGCTGCGGATGGAACCGGGGTTCCCCTCCGTCCAGACCCCGAAGCCGGTGGTCGGGGCAGAGCCCCACTGCGACGATGCTGCTTCAGAAGTCGACGGGCGGGACGATATTGCCGACTGAGCCTGGGGCTCGTGCCGCTGTGCCGCGATCTCCTGTGACGCACTGAAGAGGTCGGTCGCGACCGGAACTGGTCCCGCCGGATCCGTGGGGATCGGCGGTCCGAACGTCTGCGTCGAGGTCCTGACAGCCGATCCGGGGACACCGCCGGCCGCCGCAGGCTGTTCGAATGAAGTCATCTGGATGGCCCGATTGGCAGGCTCAGCGGCTCCGTCCAATGAACGGAAAGCCGCAGCGGAGACACCTGAGGCACTGGCCGGCTGGTGTGCGACCGACTCGAAGGCATCGCGGCTGGCGGGACCGTGCGGGTCGCTGGCTCCGGGAGTTCGAAAGGCCCCCGCGGGAGTCGGCTGCAGCGGCTCGGCCGTGGCTGCGAGAGGTGCCTGGCCTGGGCGGCAATCACGACACTCGAGAGGCTTGTCTGGCTGAAACGATCGGGCGGCTGCCACTTCCTGCAGTGCACGGACCCGCTGGCGATAGGCCTCCATCACCGCCGCTTCGAGTTCGTCGGCCTGTCGAAGTAATGCTGTCTCCTGCTCGCGGATGCCGCGATCACGAATTTCGTCAATTTGCGACAACCTCTTCTTCAGTCGTTCCTCGGCCTCGGCGACGGCCGACTCGTAGCAATCCTGCGGTGCCGACCGGGTTCCCGACGCGGACACGGTCGGCTGGGTCGCCTGCTGACTCACAGAGGTGTTCGAGAGGACGATCGATCCGGAGGGCGACGTGAACGCCGCCGGGTCGGCAGGAGCATTGGGATCGAACGTCGACGACATGACCGGACCGGCTGACCGGTTGGTTTCCGGTCGGATGAACGGGGAGCGCTGGTCACCGGTCACCGCGTTTGCCGATCCGGGAGCGCGGACGGCATTGAGCTGGCCCGTCTGGGCCCGTCCCGACTGGGATTGGACGGGGTTGCCGCTGCGATCGAAGACGTTGCCGCCGAACGGTCCCTGGGCGAGGCCGGGAGATGTGGCTGAACAGACCAGCGAAGTGATGGACGCAGCGGCGATCCAGCGAAACCTGCGCATAGGAACTCCTGTCGATTCAGCCACGAGACACATCTTTCGCCATGGGCGGTGAACACCGTCAAGCTGGGGAAAGATGGGTGTGGACTGCGGGTTGTAACGGCTGTGCGGCTGTCTCCTTCATCGGCTGGGCGCGGCCACCACTGGAGAGAAAATTCGAGGAGCCGTTCGATCGCGTGAACTGCACATCACTGCCGGTCGATGCGTGGCAGATGGCGTGATGAACTTTTTCTGAGGAGTGACTGAAAGGACTCGTCAACTTCAGACGGCATCAGTAAGGTTCAGTCGGATCGGTTGCCCCCTTCACCTGGAGAGTGCGATGCGAACTCTGACCGCCGCTGTTCTCGGGATCCTGATGACTGCTTACTGTGTCGCCGACGACAAACCGACGCCTCAGGCGCCGACACAAGCAGAAGAGGCCGACCTGACGCAGCCCGGCCCCGAGCACGAGGCCTTTGGCAAGATGGTCGGCGAGTATGACTGCGAGGTGCTCCTGTTCATTCCCGGGGCCCCCGAGCCACTCAGGGAAAAGGGGACCGCGACGTTCTCCGTGATCATGGGTGGCCGCTTCCTGCAGCAGGAATTCACATGCACACTTGGCGGTGAGGAGTTCACGGGACAGGGATTGACCGGTTATGACCGGTTCAGGAAGACGTATGTCGGTAGCTGGGTCGACAACATGAATACCGGGATCACGAACACGACAGGCCAGTTCGATCGCGACACAATGACGATGATCGAGTCGGGTACGATGACAACGCCCCAGGGGACACAGAAGTTCCAGATCGTGGGCGTCCACAAATCGGAGGACGAGTACGTCTCGACGATGTCGATCATCGCGCCCCCCGCCGGTCCGCAGAAGATGATGGAGATCATCTACAAGCGGAAGAAGTAGCAGTGGCGGGACGCGGTCAGTGCCCCAAGGACAAGTGTCCCGCATCGCTGCAGGATCACGCTGGCAAGCGAGGTCGGGAGACTTCCGAACTGCTGATTGTTCAGCGAGCGGTCCAGCCTCCGTCGACCGTCAGCAGGCTGCCCGTCATGTAGCTGGAAGCGTCGCTGGCGAGGAAAATCGCGGCCCCCTGAATCTCTTCCATCCGCCCCCAGCGTTCCATCGCGACGGCTCCGATGATGAACTTTTTCGCCTCTTCGGTGTCGGCGATTGGCTCATTCATCGGGGTCAGGAAAGGACCCGGACAGATCGCATTGCAGGTGACGCCGAAGGGGGCGAGTTCCAGCCCGAGGCCTCGGGTCATTTGCACCACCGCTCCCTTGCTGCTGGTGTAGGGCGTCCGGTTGGCGAGCCCCACCACGCCGAGTGTGCTGGCCATGTTGATGATCCGTCCGTACCGCGCCGCCTTCATGTGCGGGATGACTTCCCGTGTCATCAGCCACGTTCCATCGACATTGATTCGCTGAACCTCGCGGAACTGGTCGTAGGTCAATTCGTCGATCGGGCCGCGGATATTGATGCCGGCGTTGTTAATCAGGATGTCGATTTTGCCAAAGGTCTCGATCGCGGTGGCAACCAGCCGTGCCACGTCCTCCGGGCTGGTCACATCGGCGGCCACTCCGAGAGTCTGGGCCTGGTAGTCCCGCTCGATCTCGCGAGCGACAACGTGAACCTCGCTCTCCTTCCGGCTGCAGAGCACCAGTCTGGCTCCGGCCGAAGCCAGCCCTTCCGCCATGGCACGGCCAAGTCCCTTCGAGGCGCCGGTGACGATGGCAATCCGCTGATCGAGTCGAAACTGACTGATGCCTGGAAGCATGTGTTCTCCGTGGAAGTGGCGGATGCTGTAAACGGGATCCTCTGCCCGCACTCGCGCCTGGGGTGCGGATGCACGGGGCGGACTCAGTTCCCCTGGGTGGCGTACGCTCCGTGTGAGCCGGTCGGCTGACCGTCGAGCCGCTCCTGCGACATGACGTCGGCAAGCACCGCAGCGGCTTCGAGGACCTGGTCCTCGCAGACATCAAGGTGGGTACAGGCCCGCAGGCGTTGCGGACCGATCGCTCCGATGTGGACTCCGCGCTGCTTCAAAGCGGCAGCCAGTTGAGCCGCCGTTCCCCGGGCGGGATCGATCTCGAAAAAGACGAGATTGGTTTCGACCGATTCGAGATCGATGGAGAGGCCGTCAACCTCGGCGATTCGCTGGGCGAGCAGTCGCGCGTGCTCGTGATCGAGCGACAACCGGGCAATGTGATGGTCGAGGGCGTAGAGCGCTGCAGCGGCGGGGACGCCAGCTTGCCGGAGGGCGCCCCCAAAGACCTTCCGGGCTTTGCGCGCTCGCTGAATCACTTCGCCGGTACTGACGAGGATCGATCCCATGGGGCAACCGAGTCCCTTCGAAAAGCAGATGGAGATGCTGTCGAAGTGTTTGGCGACCTCCCGGACGGAGTATCCCCGTGCAGCGCAGGCGTTGAACAACCGTGCCCCGTCGAGGTGTGTCTTCAGGCCATTGTCATGCGCCCACGCGCAGACCCGTTCAATCTGGTCGAGCGAGTACGTTCGTCCCCCGCCGATGTTGGTCGAGTTTTCGAGGCAGACCAGCCGCGTGGTCGCGTAGTGAACATTGCCGGTCCGGATCTGTCCTTCCAGATGGGGAACGTCGAGGCGGCCCCCCTCTCCAGGGATCCGTCGCGGCATCACACCCGAAAGGACTGCCGGACCGCCCCCTTCGAAGTTGGCGATGTGTCCGGTTTCTTCGATGAGGAGTTCGTCGGAACGCTCGCAATGGGCCCAGACCGCCATCTGGTTCGATTGCGTTCCGGAGCAGGCAAAGACGGCCGCTTCCATCCCGAGCATCTCGGCCATGCGGGCCTCGAGCTGATTGACGGTCGGATCTTCACCGACCATGTCGTCACCGACCACGGCCTCTGCCATGGCCTGTCGCATTCCCGGAGTCGGCTGGGTGAACGTGTCGCTGCGAAGTTCAATCGGCATGGCAGGCAGGCGAGTCAAAGGGGAGGGGTGTTTCGATGCCCGGGCAGTTCTGGAAGTCACTCCGGGATCCGTGGCCCCCACATCCGTTGGCCGAGCCAGGGGTCGCCTCGATCATGGTAGCCGAGACGTTCCCAGTAACCGCGGCGATCGAGAGCGGTGAATTCGATGGAGCGGATCCACTTCGCACTTTTCCAGGCGAACAGTCGAGGAACGACCAGTCGTACCGGTCCACCGTGGTCAGGGTCGAGAGCCTGACCGTCGTGTGTATCCGCCAGGAGGACATCCTCCTGAAGAAAGTCTGACAGCGGCAGATTGGTTGTCCAGTCCGAGTCGTATCCGCCGACAATGACAAACCGCGCTTCGGGAGAAATGTGACATTCCCGGAGCAGTTCGCGGACCGAGACGCCCTCCCAGAGATTGCCCAGCCGGGACCACCGCGTGACACAGTGAAAGTCGGCAAACACGCGTACGCGGGGGAGAGCTTGGAATGCCTTCCAGTTCCAGACCCGGGGTGGATCGACCAGGCCCTGGACGGTGAGGGACCAGTCACCGGGGGCGACGTCCGGAACCGTCGTTGCATGGAGCACCGGCCACTTGCGGGTGCGAACCTGTCCCGCCGGCAGTCTCCCGGTACGGAGGGTATCCGGGCTGATGATCACACCATCAGGCTGTTCGGTTGCCGACGGCGGCGGTCCCGGCTGATAGCGAGGATCATCTGTCATTGGTCGTTGCCTGTACGAGTGTGGCGTTCCTGTGTCGAGGACGGAGGCCGAACGGAGATCATACCGTCCACCGGGGTGGAGCAGGGCAGGACGGAGGGGCAGTTTACCGCGCGGACCATCGTAGATCGTCACAGTTCCCCTCCCGGCGACGATCGCTTCGTTTCCCTCGACCAACAGGGCAGTCGCCTCGTCGATCCCGATGCACAGCAATTGGGGGAAGGTGCGTTTGACCAGTTCGAGATCCCGTTGCCTGTTTCGCTGGGTGAAGTGCTGATCAATCGCACAGCCGGGCAGAAACGCAAAGCCGCGTTCGTAGCCTTCGGCCATCATGATGGTGTTGCCCAGGGGGTGTCCGCGGACGAGATATTCCCCCTGAATGGTCGCTCCGGCGGAGCTGCCTCCGATCACACCACCGCGAGTGAGGACGTCGTGGCAAAGATCGACAAACGGAGTGTCCTCGTAGGCGTCGAGCAATCGCCACTGCCGGCCTCCACCGAACCACACTCCGGTCGCGGTTCTGAGCGGCTCCAGAAACTGGTCGGTCGCCGCTTCTGCCGGGCTGGTCGCATGCATCACAGTGACGGCTCCGGCACCCGCATCGAGAAAGTCCCGCACGTCGCGGCGGTTGACGAGGTTCGGTGACTCAGTCGCCGTGGGGATCACGACAATCCGTGAATTGTCTCCTCCCGCTTTCTCTATGAACAAGCGGATGAGTTCGCGGTCCATACGACCGCCTCCGACGATGAACAGGGATCCGGACGCGACATGCGGTCGGTCGATCTGTTCTGGAAGAAAGTAGGGCTGCTGACGCGCCTGGCTGGCTCTCTGGAGGGCAACGAG
>CAZUXX010000222.1:0-6331 GCA_964624215.1 uncultured Planctomycetaceae bacterium | reverse complement strand
TGGGAGGTGAGATCGAAGAATCGATCTTCCAGGGCTATGCGAACAAGTACCACGACGGCTTCGTGGGTCACAGCTTCATCTGCCCGTGGGTGAACCTGGGAGCCTTGACCTCGAGCAGCGATCTGAAGAACGACTATTCAAGCGTTCGCGTGCCGATCGACGGTATCCCCCGTGAGACCGGTTTAACCAAGGTCGGCTGCTTCGTGGGAGACCACACCAAGACAGCCCTGTGCAGCATGCTCAATACGGGCACGGCCGTGGGCGTGATGACCATGCTTCTCCCGGCCGGGGAACTGATGCCCAAGCATGTTCCGTCGTTCGCCCGCCTGTGGCACGGAATGATTGAGGAACTGCCGGGGGGCGTTGATAGTGCCATTACCGCAGCCCGTGTCATGATGGCTCGCCGTGATCAGACACTGACCGACGCAATGGAACGTCTGCTGCGCCGCGTCTTCGAGGAGACTTCGGTCGAGCGTCGCCGGGCGATTGAGCGTTCGCTTCAGCGTCAGGGCGGTAAAGCCCCCGCACCGACCTCGAGAGGCGGATGATCTCGCCAACCGGACTCATCCGCCCCCGATCAACGTGCTGACACTCACAGTTGGCCGGGTGGGAACCGGAAGTAGTCCGTTGAGGGATGTTCACACCTCACCCCCGCCGCGGCAGCTGTTGTGACAGAAAACCGGCGGGGCCAAATGAAGAGCAGCCGGAGTGCCATGACGGACGCTCCGGCTGCTCGATCAGACACGATAGACCATCTCACAAGTCTACCGGACCAAGGAAAGCAGTGATTGGCGAGACGCTCATCATCTCTGCAGTCTCTGCTTTCCGCTGCAAAAGGAAGCAGCCGGAAGACTGGCAGGCCAGCCCCCCGGCTGTGAGATTCCTTGCTGACGGATTGAATCCCGTCACGCGATCAGGCGATCAGATTACGGCTTCGGATTCTCGGGACGCGGCGGCTCGCAGTCGATATCGCACTGGTTGCCGTCACACTCGTCCACGAGGTCGGTGAACGAAGACCCGCGGGTGAAGGACTTGGCTTCTCCAGGATTCTGGGTCTTCTCAGCCCGGAAACCGTCGAAGCTGTAGCCCTGGTGCAGCGATCCGATAGCGTCAGCAACGTCGTTGAGTTCCTGAACGACAGCGTGCTGGACTTCGCTGAGACCAACGATCAGGCCGATCACGAGGATGGTGGCCACCAGGACGAGCTCGGCCGAAACGATGAAGCCGGCTTCGTCGTTGAGCAGTGTACGCATTGCAGTTGTTCCTCTGGTTTTTGTGACTTTGAGACGGAATGTGCCCGTCAACAGGACGGTGCACGCAGTCGCCGGGGACTGATCCTCCACCGACAACCGGTTGCCTGCGGTCACGGCCAGCGACCGACGGGCTGTGAGCGCGGCCCTGGCCGGGCCAACTTCTCACACGCTTCGAAGCGTCCAGATGACTGATGCCATCCGCGTGATCCCACCGACTGTTGTCAGCGTTTCACGTGATGCGACCAAAAGCACCACGCGCGCCGAACCGACCGGCACCAGAGGAGTGACCGGCCGTTCGCAATGGGTTCGCCCTCGGCAGAAGAGACACAACCTCCTGGGGAATCAGCAGTTACCGATCACGTTGCCAAAACTCGACAAGCTCGACTTTCAGACACAATCAGCACGACCACACTGACCGTCGTTTCGCGCACTTCACAGATTGTTGTCAACGGCGCTCGAGTTTGTTTGCGCAGCTGGAGCAGATGCCGCGTTGATTCCCGGCAACAACCGCGCAGGGAATGCAGGAGCGAATGCATCAGGCAATCACGCAGAATCGCGACGACCGCTACAACCGCCAGAAGCAGTGCAATCGCAATGCCGGACAACGCAACCTTATGCCGGGAGCATCCGTGGATTCAGCCGACAGCGAGCGGCCACTCTCCGGAGAAGACTTCAGTGGCCGGCCCGGTCATCAGCACGTGGTTCTCGTCGGTCCACTCCAGCCGGAGGTCTCCTCCGCGAAGGTGGCAGAGGACGGACCGGTCAGTCAGGCCGTTGAGGACGGCCGCGACCAGGGAGGCACAGGCGCCCGTCCCGCACGCGAGCGTCTCGCCACTGCCCCGCTCCCAGACCCGCATCCTGAATTCGGAGCGTGAGATGATCTGGACGAACTCGGCGTTGATGCGACGGGGAAAAGCCTCGTGGCGTTCCACCTGGGGACCGATTCCGAGCACAAGTTCATCCGTGGGCTCGTCAACGAAGGTCACGCAGTGCGGATTGCCCATCGACACACACGTGACATTGAGCGTGTGATCCCCGACGGTGAGGGGGACGCCCACCGGCGGATCCCCGGGGAGTGACGTCGGGATCTCCGCAGACTTCAGAATCGGCTCTCCCATATCGACCCGCACGTGCGTGACACGGCCTCCCTCGGTTTCGAGATCGAGCTGCAGCACTCCGCGTCCGGTTTCAATCGCCACAGACGTCTGTTGAACGATACGGCGATCGTAGAGGTATTTCCCGACGCAGCGGATGGCGTTACCGCACATCTCGGCCTCGCTCCCATCGGCATTGAACATCCGCATACGAGCATCGGCCTGTTCCGACGGACCAATCAGCACGAGGCCATCACCACCGACACCGAAGTGCCGATCGCTGATTTGTCGGGCGAGTTCGGGGATGTCATCGGGAAGGGTCTCTTCGAACGCGTTGACGTAGATGTAGTCGTTGCCGGCACCGTGCATCTTGGTGAAGTGCATCACTCATCATCCGCAAAGAGTGAGAAATGGCTTGGTACAGAACGTCACAGGTTGCGCAGGATGTCCCGACAGACCACCTGCCCCACCGGGTGACTGAAACGCCGGTACCGTCACGGGATCGATGGTCACGCGTTGTGACAGCAACCGCAACGGGCCGGTTCGGCAAACAAATCTTCACCCGGCTCACATTGGCTCGACGCAACTTGTGAGCACTCGCAGAGCACTTGCTTGCCGCTCCCACGTTGCGGCCGCTGCGTCGCCTTACTCTCCGATCCCCAGTCGTCGCTCGACGGCCTGACTGAGGGTCTCGCGGACCAGCTCAACGGGGATGCGATCGTAGATTTCGGCAAAGAAGCCCTCGACGATCATGTGCATCGCTTCGTACCGGGAGAGGCCACGACACATCGCGTACAGGATCTGCTCCTCGTCAACACGGCCAGCCGTCGCCCCGTGCGTGCAACGGACATCGTCGGCTTCGATCTCGAGCCCGGGAATCAGATCGGTACGGGCATCGGCGCTGAGCATCAAGGCGTCGTTTCGCTGATAGCCGTCGGTTTTCTGGGCCTCGGGATCGACCTTGATCATTCCCCGCCAGATGACGCGGGACCGGTCACGGCAGACCTCCTTGTAGAGCAGGTCGCTCTGCGTGTCGGGCTGGTGATGGGTCTGCTGGGTGTAGTACGAGATCAGTTGCCGCTCGCGGGCAAACGTAACGCCATTCACTTCGGCATACGCCCCGCGTCCATCGAGGTGAACATCCTGATGGATATGGGTGAACCTGGACCCCAGTGATCCGACGGTCCACTGCAGCCGGGCATCCCGGGCCACGCGGCCGGCCTGATGCGCGAAGTGCCGCACTTTGTCGTTCCAGTTCTGCAGCTGAACATAGCGGAGCTGGGCTCCCGGCCCGACGATCAGCTCGACAGCCCCGACGTGCAGTCCGTCCGTCTCTTCGGAGGCGGAGGAGGTTTCTTCCAGCAGGGTGGCTGAGGCCCCCTCTTCGAGGATCACCAGCGTGTGAGAGAAGTCGGCCGCCCCGGCATTGCGAAGACCGATGAGGCTGTACAGCGGCGTCGTCAGTTCGACGTGACGAGGGACGAAGAGTACCGTCCCGCCCGTCCAGAACGCCGCGTGCCAGGCAGAGAAACGGTCGGTGTCCGGCTGCACCGCCCGGGTCAGAAAGTAAGGCTCGAGTGTTTCTCGATGATCCGGGAACAGTTCGGCGAGATCCCCGAAGAGGACTCCCTTCGCGGCGAGCTCCTCACTGAGTTCCGCTGAATGACAATTTCCGTCGACGTGCACAACGGCGCCCGCAAAGTTGGCGCGGTTCTGCATCAGGGTTTCGAATTCGGCAGACTCGCCCATCGCTTCGACAAGCTTGTACAGCTCTGGCCGAAACGTTCGCAGATCGAGTCGGTTGAACTCTTCCGGATCGAGCGGCGAATTCAGCGCGGCTTCGTACTGGGCGAAGGCCGCCTCTCGCTGCGAGCGAAGCCAGTCCGGCTCGCCGCGACGATGGGAGAGCCCCTGCAGCGTCTCGCGACTGAAAGATGGGGTGATAGCCGTGGCAGTCATTTGTTCAACAGGATCGAGTGGGTGGTGAGGACGGCACGAATGCGACGTGTCGCGCCGAAGACCTTGAGGCATTGTAGCCACCGGGGGACATCCGCTCGCCCATAGCGACACAGTTCAGGGGATTTTCCTGCTTCCTGCCCCTCAGTCCCCGTGTGAGAGCCGCCACTGGTCCCGACTTCGGGACCGCCGGCGCCGACACTCGCGAGGAAGTGTCGCGCTGCCGGGAGACGTTTCCTGCACGCATCGCAGGAAACGTCGGTCACTTTTCTCCCGGCTCTGTTCGCGGATTCTCTGCGAAGTTCAGAAGGTTCGCTCGACGAAGCCGGTGTCACCGGCGGCAGCAATGAACGTGCTGTGTTCGAGAATCCTGCGTGCGAGCGGAATCGTCGTTTTCACCCCTTCGATGACGGTCTCATCAAGGGCCCGACACGCGGTGCGAATCGCCTGTTCGCGTGTGGGCCTGTGGACAATCAGCTTGCCGATCATCGAATCGTAGTACGGGCTGATCGTATAGCCCTGATAGACATGCGAATCGAACCGGACGCCGGCCCCACCGGGAATCCGCAATCTGGTGATCGTACCGGGACAGGGTCGGAAGTTGTGTTCCGGATCCTCGGCATTGATGCGGACTTCGATGGAGGCCCCGTTGCACGGGATCGACCGCTGCTTGAAGTCGAGCGTTTCTCCGGCGGCAATCCGGATCTGCTGCTGAATCAGGTCAATTCCGGTCACGGCCTCGGTCACCGGATGCTCGACCTGGATTCGTGCATTGACCTCGATGAAATAGAACTGGTTCTCCTGATCAACGATGAACTCGCAGGTACCAGCGTTGGTGTAGCCGGCGGTTTTCACCAGTCGCACGGCCGCCTTGCAGATATCCTCGCGGACCGACTGCGGCAGCTTGGGGGCGGGTGCCTCTTCGATCAGTTTCTGGTGCCGCCGCTGCATGGTGCAGTCACGTTCCCAGAGATGCACGGCATTGCCGTGCTGGTCGGCGAGAATCTGAACCTCGACGTGCCGCGGCTTCTCAATGTACTTCTCAATATAGACTCCCGCGTTCTTGAATGCCTTCTCCGCCTCGGCCGCGGCGGATTTCAGTTCGCTCTTGAGCGACATTTCGTTCATCGCAGCACGGATGCCCTTGCCACCGCCGCCGGCGGTCGCCTTGATGAGCACCGGGTAGCCGATCTCGTTGGCAACGCGGACCGCCTCCTCCTCGCTTTTGACCAGTCCGTCGCTGCCGGGGACGCAGGGGACGTTGGCCTCTTTCGCGATCTGACGGGCCGCAACCTTGTCCCCCAGAGCAGCCATGGCCTCGTGTGGCGGGCCAATGAACTCGATCTGTGACGCCCGACACTGCTCTGCGAAATCGGAGTTCTCGGCCAGAAATCCGTAGCCCGGATGAATCGCATCGACGTTGCCAACCTCCGCGGCAGAGATGATGCGATCAACCCGGAGATAGCTCTCCGCAGCGGGTGGGGGGCCGATGCAATAGTTCTCGTCCGCGAGGTCGAGGTAGTGTGCTCCGCGATCGGCCTCGCTGTACACGGCGACCGTCTCGATCCCCAGTTCCATACAGGCCCGGATGATGCGAAGCGCGATCTCCCCGCGGTTGGCAATCAGAATCCGCTGGAACATGCGCTACTCCGGCTTCACTTTGAACAGCGGCTGACCGAACTCGACCGGTTCGCCGTCCTGCGCCAGGATCTTCACGATGATTCCGCTGCAGCCGGCCTTGATCTGGTTGAAGAATTTCATCGCTTCGACAAGGCAGACCACCGTATCCGGCTGAACCCGGTCACCGGAGTTCACAAACGGCGGATCCTCCGGACTGGGCGAGCGGTAAAACGTCCCGACCATGGGACTGCTGATGGTCAACAGACCTTCATCCGCCGGCGCAGCAGCCGCCGCGGGCTGTGGTGCGGCCGCAGGCTGACTGGCGGCTGCAGGGGGCGCGAGCGCAGCCGGTGCAGCGGCCGGAAATGCCTGCACGACCTCCTGCGGACCTCGTCTCAGGTACCAGCG
>CAZUXX010000221.1:0-6331 GCA_964624215.1 uncultured Planctomycetaceae bacterium | reverse complement strand
CCTCCATCAGCTCGGTGAAGGTGTAGGCTGCCAGCGACAACAAAGTGGCGACGACAAGCACGACCAGCAGGGCCGTCCCGTTCCGCCGTGACACTCGGGAAGGGTGAGGGCGTTGCATCACAGCTCCTGCAGGAACGGAGGAGCCAGCGGGAGATTGACCACGTGTCGCTTCAGTTCGACGATGTCGTCTCCCGGACCTTCACTCGCGCGGGTCGCCTGCCGCGCCCGACGCTCGTTCTCACTGATGACGTCCCGCATGCCCACGGTGATTTCGACCGCATTCGGCAAGCGTCCGTTGGTGACACTGTCCCAGCTGTCGTACCAGTCCAGCCCGTCGAAGTATCGAAACTGCAGTGAAACAACTTCCGGAGCCAGCAGTTCTGCATTCGACGCCATCATCTCGATGTCCGACTCGATGTCGGCAAACATCACCGCCATTTCGTCTCCCGAGAGTCGTGCCAGTCCGCGGATGCGACTGGAGGCGTCGGCCGAAACCTGGTCCGGTGAGTTGATCTCGGCCACGGCACCCTCAAGTCCCCCGGCCGATCCGTCCGCAAGGAACCAGGTGACCGACTGCAGATCGCTCGTCTGCGCCCGCATGTCGGCCGCCGTTTGCAGCGACTGGTAAACGGCATCTCGGGGAGGTCGGCTGATATGAACGGTCAGCTTCTGCGAATCGCCAATCAAACCGATGCTCGTACTGACAAGACCGTCCTCGACATTGGCCACCTCGATGGACCATGAGTCCTCCTCACTGAGACCGCCGGATGACCTGCCGGATCCGGACGATCCGGAGGTGCCTGTTCCGGTTCCGGCAACGGGACCGCCGCTCCGGGCCTGGGTCTGATCCCCCGTCCCGAGTTCGTCCGAAAACTCCTCCGCGGAATCGGACTCTTCTTCATCCGACGACATCGCGCCCGGAGGCGTAAACACGATCGACTGCAGGTCGACCGCCATCCGGCGGAACAGGGCCCGCGCCACCAGCGACCGCTGCAGTTCACGATCCTCGTCCTGCGACACTCTCAGGTAAATGCCAATGGCCGAGTAGACCGCCGTGATGAGGATCACGGTCAATGCAAGGGCGACCAGCAGCTCGACAAGGGTGAAGCCGCTGCGACGCAAGCGCCGAAAGGACACACACGCTCCCCCGCACGACGAGCGGAAACGGGTCATTGCACCGTTCGTGAGCCGCGCGATGCGGTCGATCGTCAATGAGCGGCGAATGGTCATTGCGACAGGCTCGCGTCCAGAAACAGTTCCGGGTTTCGCGTCAGGCGATGAAGTGTCGAGACCACCTGAGGCGCCGCCACGCCGGCCGGCTGGCGAACCACAGTCACCTCCAGATGATGCAGGTCCACGTGCGGTCCCTCTGAGACCGTCAGCGACCACTTCCAGTCCGGATCGTCGCTGAAGGGATTCTGCTGTGACGACTGCATCAGATGAACCCCGGAAAGCACTTCATTCAGCACCGTCTCCGCCCGTAACGCCGCTTCGGCTTCCAGTCGGGCTTCGACCGAGGCTCGCGATCCGGTCGAGATCAGCTGACTGATGGCTGCCATCGCCACCATGAAGATGCTCAGGGCAATCAGCACCTCCAGAAGCGTCATCCCGCTTCGCTGAGTGAAGCCCCGCCGCTCTTTTGGCCATCTCGAACGGAACACACAGCCTGCGGAGCTTCCGCTTGCTCCATTCGGTCCGGCGATGTTGCCAGGCCTCCGGAGATCACCTCGGGATGCTCCCGTGGTGATGGGTCGTCGCCGGGTGCCCCTCACCCCCGCGAAACAGCAGTCGGTGTTCGACCAGATCATCACCGCGTCTCCTGGACAAGTGGCGATGCGGTGACCTCACCGGTAAACCCGCGAATCGTCAGCTCGATGCGGCGGCGGTTCTCGTCGAGAATCACGACCGTGGCACTGTCCGTCGACCCGTCGGGAAAGAACCGGATCGCCGGGGCCCACCGGGTTTGCTGCAGCAGAACCCCGTCCGGAAGCAGCGTCAGCCATTCCTGGGCAATCTGCTCGGTGTACGCCATCTGGTCGGCGTTGGTGAGTGGATTGGTCGTCGTCGGCGGCTCGAACCGGCATGCTTCCGGGAGTTGTCCCGACGTGACCGGAACCCGCTGCAGCGCTCCAGAGGCGGTGATCCCGCCCCCTCCGACCATCGCAGCACTCTCCCCCGCTCCGACATCGGGGCGGTCATGCGGAATGACCACAAAGCGGCGTCCACCCGGTTCGTATCGAAACTGGTAGACCAGCCCGGTATCGATGGCCTTGATCCGGGCGGAGGTCATCTCCAGCCGGACGGTGTGCGCCTGCTCCCGGATGACGTTCTCGCCCATGTACCGCAGCACGGAGGGCCAGCCGATCGAGACGACGACGGCGAGAATCGCGAGGACGACCAGAATCTCGATCAGCGAGAATGCCCGGCGGGTCTGCCGCGACCGAGGCGTCTCCATCGGACGGCGATGGGCGCGGCAGTCATGCCTGACCCCGATCTGGTGCATCAGCCTCAACCTGCTTTGAAGCCCGCTGCCTCCTCCCCCGACCGGGCAGCCACGTCACCACCACGGTGTCGACGCCGCGCTCCTCCGCAGCGGCAGAAATTCGCAACGTCTCCCGGGGAACGGCAGCAACGTCGGTCTGTCTTCCCGCTCACCAGGGTCTCGCAAGTCAGTCGCGACTTGTCTGCGTCCAGTTGTTGACGTCGTCCGCGGTCCCGTTCTGACCATCGGGACCGACCGACCAGATCTTCGGCTTCAGCTCGTCAATTCCGCCGCTGTATTCGTAGTAGAGCTTGCGTCCCCAGGCATCCTTGGCCGGCTCTTCCAGCCATGGACCAATCCGCCGGCCGTTCACTTCTTCCGGGGTCATCAGCATTGTCCAGACTTCTTCGTTCCCGCTGGCGACCGGGTAGCTCCCGAAGTGGTCCTTCGCGTACAGCTCAAGGGCCGACTCCGCCCCCCGGATGTTCCCGATCGTGGCGTCGATGTTAGCCTGCTGCTGTTGGCCGAGCAGACGCGGCACAACCATCGCAGCAATAACCCCGATGATCGCCAGCACGATCAGCACTTCCAGCAGGGTGAACGCGGCACGACGCGCCCGCGACGAACGACGAACTCGGACCATTTGCATCAGAAGACTCCTCGCCGCCGCACTGCACGACGATCTGCGTTGATAACTGCCACAACGTAACCAGAGACCCGCGGTCTCGCCCGGAGGTTTCTCTCCGAAACAGCCTCGGGAAAACCAGCGCCGCCTCAATCCTATACGCCGATTCGCAGCTGAGTCTACATACAGTTGTTCCAGGCGGGGAGCGACTCTCCTGGTCCCGGCAGGGCGCAGTCAGACACATCCGGACGAGATCACCTTGGGGGGCCCAAGGCGATTCATGGTCTGCACGGCTGCCGGGGCCCATGACGATTGTGGTCCCTGCACTCCTACAGTGTGCCGGCCAGAGAGGGCCGCTGGCGAGCGAGGTCACACAGGCGGGCTGCCAGCAGTTGCAGATCGAACGGACGCCGCATCCAGTCGCTGAACATTGAAGATTCAGGAACTTCGGCAGCGTCGCGACTGGCAATCCCGATCAGTTGCGGCGGATGCTCCGGCAACGTCTCGCGAAGGGCGCCGGCAATGACCAGCCCCTCTTCCGTATCGGTGTCGAGCACGACGCAATCCGGCTTCCACGCAGCAGAACGGGCACCAGCCTGGAATCCGGATCGACAGCCTTCGACCTCGAACCCCCCCACCGGAAGCTGCCGGACCAGCGCTACCGGCTCCACATCCGGGAGGCCCACCAGCAAGATCTTTGTCCGCTGCGGTTCTGCGATGGCATCCAGTGGCATGCCATGGGACTGCATAAAGCGGATCAGATTCTCCCGCGGAATCCGGCGATCGTTGGAGCCGGGAATCCGGTAGCCGGCCAACTGTCCGGAATCGAACCATTTGGTCACGGTCCTGGGAGCGACCTGGCAGATCTTGGAAACCTGACCGGTTGTGAATACTCGGAGTGACGCGAACTTGGACATCGGACCCCGGAACTCCTGCCATTGTGTGAGATGCATCGAAGTTCGAAAGCATTTCGCATGCCGCCGGCGAGGCCGACCACGGTCGGCAGTCCACCAACGGTCGGATTCTGCGGGATTCATCGCGGGTTCCGGCGGTTCCGGAAAAGCAGATCGCGGCGTCGTTCCATCCCGCTGCGGGTGGCGTGTATCAGATTCTGAACGGCAAAGCTAAGTGACCGTATCGGCCCCTCTCTGGCGGGGCCCGGGAATCGGTCCCGAAAGCCGGCGCAGCTGTCGCGGAGTGCCGCGGGAACCATTCGTGCCGATCATTTGTTCAGCGACGGCGAGAACGACTTCCCTGGCTCGTCCAACGACTTCTCCGGTCCGATCGACGGCCGACTGTTGCAACGACCGCCGGGAATGCTATCTTGTGCGGCCTGAATTGTTGAAAGAACACTCGATTGAGCCTGCAGCTGACCGCGGGGACAGCAGGCTGGACAGGACGACTCGTACGATGTCGGTAACGAAAGAACGAAAGACCGAGCTGATTGAGGAATTCCGTCGCGACGAGGCGGATACGGGGTCTTCGGATGTGCAGATTGCCGTGCTCACCGAGCGGATCAACGCTCTGACCGAGCACCTCAAGGAGCACTCGAAGGACCACTCGTGCCGTCGCGGCCTGCTGATGCTGGTGAGCCGTCGGCGGCGGCTGCTGGATTACGTGCGCCGTCGCGATCCGGCCCGGTACGTCGACCTGATTACGCGGCTGAAGATTCGAAAGTAAGCAGGCGAGGCCGTTTCGCCTGCCGTTCCGCGTGCGCCCGCTGTGGTGGTCTCGATCAGCCGGGCGTTTCCTGCCGGGGATGTTCCTGGCAATGTGTTGGTTATTGGTGTGCAGGAAGAGCCATTCTGTCTGCCGGTGCGTCACCGGTGTTTTTCGCGCCAGGCTTCAACGCAAGCCGTGGCTGTCTGTGTCTTCGGACCGCACCGCTTTCGCGCGTCCTCGAAGGGCCTTCGCTCCTGCTCTTTCGCTCCCGGGTGTGTTCTTCGCCCGGAGTTTCGCTTTTGAAATAAGGAATTACTGTGAAGACAATCATTGAGCGCCAAGTCGGAGGCCGGACATATTCCCTGACAACCGGAGAGATTGGCCGACAGGCCGATGGCTGCATTATTGTTCAGTTCGGCGAAACCGTCGTCCTGGTCGCCGCCCAGTCCGGACCGGGACGTCCGGGCATCGACTTCTTCCCGCTGACCGTTGACTATCGCGAGCGGCTCGCTGCCGCAGGCAAATATCCCGGAGGCTTTCTCAAACGGGAAGGCCGCCCGACGCAAAGAGAGATTCTGACGTCCCGCCTCACCGACCGTCCCTTGCGTCCTCTGTTCCCCAAAGGCTACCGCGACGAAATCCAGGTGATGGCGAACGTTCTCTCTGTCGACGGAGAGAACGACCCCGATGTGCTCGCCATCACCGGGGCAAGTGCCGCGCTGTGCCTGGCTCCGGTCCCCTTCCAGGGACCCATCGCAGCCGTGCGGGTCGGGCTGATTGACGGCGAGTTCATCCTCATGCCGACCTACGAGCAGCTCAAGACCAGCGAACTTGATCTGATCGTCGCCGGGAACGAAGAGTCGATTCTGATGATCGAAGGGTTCGGTCAGCAGATTCCTGAAGACGACATGGTCGACGCCCTCATATTCGGGCACGAGGCCATCCGCGAACTCTGCCGCCTGCAGCTGGAACTCGTCGAAAAGGTCGGCAAAAAAGAAGTCACATTCGAACCGCCGAAGGAGAATCCTTTTGCCGAAGAGGTTCGCCGCGAGTACTACGACCGGTTCAGGCAGGCGCGGCAGAACGCGAAGAAGCAGGAACGCTCGGACGCTCGCCGCGCAATCATCGACGAGGCGGTCGCCAGGTACTTCCCCGAGGGAACCGAAATCCTGGAAGATGGCCGCACGCTCGGCGAACTCAAGGAAGCACTCTCGGCCCTCGACAAGAAGGTCTGCCGCGAACTCACCCTCTCCGGGAACCGTATCGACGGCCGCAAGCTCAATGAGCTGCGCCAGGTCACCTGTGCCGTCGACATCTTGCCGCGGGTTCACGGCTCGGCCCTGTTTACTCGCGGGGAGACGCAGTCGCTGGCGACGGTGACGCTCGGCTCGGCCCGCGATCGTCAGCGGGTCGACAGCCTGTTCGAAGAAACCTCCAAAGGCTTCATGCTGGACTACAACTTCCCCCCCTACTCGGTGGGTGAAGTGCGTCCGATCCGTGGGCCGGGTCGGCGTGAAATCGGGCACGGTGCCCTGGCCGAACGGAGCGTTGCTCCGGTACTG
>CAZUXX010000220.1:0-6335 GCA_964624215.1 uncultured Planctomycetaceae bacterium | reverse complement strand
GGCCGGCATCGCTTTACCGGCGGTGGCATGAGGCGCGTGCATGGAACGTTTCCCCGAACAACAGCGCGATACGGCACGCCGACGAGTTGCAACAACATCACGCAGCTCGGCGCCACAACCGTTCAGAGCGGTCAGGTTCAGGCCGTAGTTCGTGATGGTGCAAATCATCGCATACCTCCTGCGGCTGCGGGCCGCAGTCTCCAGGGAAACACTAGTCGAAACAGCAAAACCTCTTGAGAAAGTCTTGAGGCGCTCGTACGCGGGTCTGGTTGAACACCGTCACCACGGACAACACTCTCTTCTACCTTCTACGCTTTGTGACCTGCTTTCTTCCAGAAAGGTTCGCGCTGTTTATCAGAATTTGCAATTTTTCGGGTTGCCGGCCCAGGAGCGGTTGGGAAGGCGCTCTGAGCGGCGATTTCCGGGCGTAGCAGCAGGTGTGTCCACTCCGACCCGGGTCTCGCCAGTGTCCCGGGGCGGATTGCGACCTGCCAGAGGATCATATGCACCAGTGCCGGAGTGGCATCCCCGAAGGGGCCAGCTGGCCCGCCCGGGTGCACGAGGACGCGACCGTTCGGGGATTGAGATCCGAACGGAGACCACCGCGAGGATCCGCAGCTGTTCGCGGGAAGGGGCCGACAAACAGATCAGCGCCTCTGGATGTGATGGTCGTTCGGGAAGTAACGAGGGTCTGAGGCGACCCGTCAGGGTGAGTGGGGGAAATGACGAATCTCGGCAAATCCTGCCTGTCAAGCGGGCGATATTAAGCAAGGCAGCAAAACCTGGTGAACTCGAACGGTTCGCCCGGCTGTGCGGGCTTGCCTCAGCCACTTCTGCTGCTGCCGGGGGACGTCCGGCGTCCCTCATTCCAAAACAAGCGAAGCACTTCACCCTCTGGAGGATGACTCGTGAAGCTGACCCCTCGTTCCCCGTCCGATCGTCCGCAATGGCTGCAGCGACTGATCGATTCGCGCAAGCACCTGTTTTCGGCCGCCGCAGCCTTTGGTGTGTCGATGGGGTGTCTTCAGATTTTTGTAGTTTCTCCGCTCCGTGAGGAATCTCGTGCCCTGCGGTCGGAGGTAGCAGCCGTGACCTATCGCATGGACCGTCTGGCGGGAGCCCGGCCGGCGGTGGGAAGGACGAATGATCTCCTGGCTGCGTTGAATGTGCAGGCGGATTCGATCCGCGAGACGCGCAATGCGCTCGAGCAGATCCGCAGCTTCCGTGTCGCGATTGAAAGTGAAGCCCGCAAGACGGCAGACGCCCAGCGGAAGCTGGCTGGCCTGGCCCGGCTGCAGGGGGATCTGGTCGCCGTGGGCGAGAAACTGGAATCGGCGCATTCGGCGATTGACGCGGTCACCGAGCTGCACGCCCGGATTGACGGCCTGACCGAGCAGACCGCTCGTGATGCCGGGAAGATTGATGTCGCCATCGCCCGGCTGAAGGAACTCGAATCGCTGAAGACTGAAGTCGCCAGTGCCGCGGCAGAGATCGAAACTGCGAAGACCCAGCTGCAGTCGGCTCGCGACTTGTACTGCTCGCTGAGCGAAGCGGCAGTCGAGGTCGCGAACGCCCAACAGAACGCGGACAGCCTGGCGCAGCTCGCCACGACGCTGGGCCGCATGGATTCGGAGTCGCTCGACTCGTCATGCAAGAATGCCGGCGATCTTCTGGCCCTGCATGATTGCCTGTCGGACAGCGACTCTCTGAATCTGAAGACCGCAGAATCGAATCTGAATCAGCGGGTCCGGATGCAGAGTCAGCTCTCGGGCGAGACGGCCAACATTCTGGCCGCGGCTGAGAATCTCGATCTGCTGAAGACGGTGCAGAATGAGATGAACCGACAACTCGGTTCGATGAGCGAGCTTCGCCGCCAGCTGACCGAGATCACGCTGATGAAGGACGCCATCGCCCGGGTGACCGAAGTCGTTTCGCCGCTGGCCGAAATCAACACGCTGCACCGGATCAGCGACAGCGAGATGCGGGTTCTGGCCCGCCGGCTGCTGGAAGATCGGGCCCAGGTGGCTGAGGTGCCTGTCGAAATCCGCCGGGAGGAGCCACAGTCCGAGGGAACTGTGGAACGCCTGGTGCCGGAACCGGTGATTGAAGTGCTGCCGTAAGCAATCGGCGTGAGCCGCCGCTATCGAAGGCTCGGGGGTCGCTGAAGCGACGTCAACAACGGACCGGGGATCACAGGATCTCCGGTCCGTTGTGCGTTTTGAATTCTGCCGGGGCGTTCGCGGGAGAGTCGGGCGGTCAGAGGGTCTGTGTCAGGACAGAACGCTGCCGCCAGTAACACTCCACAGTTTCCGGAGCGTCCGTCAAAGCGAACTAGCTGTTCGCCTGGAGATTGCCGGTGACCGGCTTGACGACCTTTGACAGCCGCGACTTGGTACGGGCAGCCTTGTTGCGATGGATCAGGTTCTTTGCTGCCGCCTGATCGAGTCGCTTGCAGGCATATCGGAAGGCGGCGGTGGCGGCTTCGCCGTCGCCGGCGGTGGCTGCGACGCGGACCTTCTTCACAGCGGTTCGCAGCGCCGAGCGCTGGCTGCGATTGCGATCTCTCTGCTTGAGGCTCTTTCGCAGAGCCTTCTTCGCGCTGTCAGTATTGGGCATGGGTCTTGAGTGTCAGTTACCGTACGGGCCGGCCGGTCGAGGGCAGCCCCTCTTTCGTGAAGTCACGCAGTGTACCCGGCGGGATCAGTCAACGCCAGCGTTCGGGCAGGGCATTCGCGGGGGCACGGACACCAGGCAATGAACGCCTGTCCATTCGTTTCGCAGTGGCGCATGCAAAGGCAATAGGGTCGGCACCGCTGCAGAAAGTCGTCACCGGTCAGATGATACGCTCGTGCGGTACCGCCGGATGCCCCACAAGGAGGAGGCGACTCAGTCGCGCTCGAGGTCCATGCGGCGCATTTCGTCGAGGACGATCGCGGGCCAGGTGATGTCCCGCTCGGACGGGGGAACGTAGTTTTGCCGAGCCCAGGTGCGCAGGCGCATCTCTTCGATCGGATCGACTTCAAGCATCAGGCCGGTAGAAGCGTGTGACTGCATGGGGAGTACTCCTGACCAGAAGTGAACGGGCGCCCGCGTCAACACGAGTGCGAACCTGGCAATTGTCAAAGAGCCATTCAGAGCCGCCCGACTGACCAAAAATTATCACAGCCGAATGGTGACTTCAACCGGCAGGTCGGGGCTGCCGGGAGGCTGTCTTAGAACTTGCCAGGAGCCTCGCGGCGAGGGAGAGTCCGCGATTTTTTCGGAGGCAGCCGCCTGCCAAGGGCAGGCCGCTGTGGACCAATCGGGTCGGGTCGAGGCTGATGCTCCTACGGGGTCTGCGGCAGAGGGGGGAATTGCCAAAAGCGGGAATGCTGCCGGGAGTCGGAGTTCGCCCCGGGGACTGTCGATGAAATCGGACCTTCCGGGAACACGTCGGCCGCAGGCGCCCGGGGGACCACCGGTTTTGGAGTCGTCGCGGGAGGCCGTTGCGTCTGTTCTTGAACGCTTTTTCAAAGGCTCGCTAGAATCCGGCCACGTCTGATGACGTCCGGGTCGGGCCGCTGCGCGTGGGGGCCGCCGAGTCTTCAAGCTTCCAATCACCATCGATCGAGGCAATGCCCAAGTCCACGGACGTTCGAGTCGTCTCTGCGGAGCTGTCCGTTTCTCAGTATCCTTTCCGCACTCCGCTGAAATTCGGCGGACGCGTGATGAGCGAATCGCGGCTGCTCGACGTGCAGCTGACGGTGGAGACGCGCGGAGGAAAGCACGCCACCGGCTTTGGCAGCATGCCCGTGGGGAATGTCTGGGCCTGGCCCTCGGACGTTGTCTCCCCCCAGGACACCTGCCGCGCGATGGAAGAATTCGCCGAGTGGGTGGTGCGGCTGACGGACAGCTTCGACGAGTTCGGGCACCCGATCGACCTCATCTACCACATCTCGGGGGAATACGAGCACTTGGGCCGCACGGTCTCCCGCGACCTGGGGCTGGAAGAACCACTGCCGATTCTGGCGCAGCTGGTTGCGGCGAGCCCGCTGGATGCGGCGCTGCACGACGCGTACGGCCGGGCGAACGATGTCAACAGCTACAACGCCCTGTCGGCGGAGTACATGAACTACGATCTGTCCGAATATCTGGACGAGCGGTTCCAGGGGGAGTATCTCGACCGTTACACGCTGCGGGAGCCGAAACTGCGGATGCCGCTGTATCACCTTGTGGGAGCGGTCGATCCGCTGACGCAGGCCGATGTCAAGCAGCCGGTCGGTGACGGGCTGCCCGAGACACTTGGGGAGTGGATCAAGGCGGACGGCCTGACACACCTGAAGATCAAGCTGAACGGAGACGATCTGGACTGGGACGTTGAGCGAGTCCTGTCGGTCGATCGTGTTGCTGCGGAGGTGCAGTCGACACTGGGCCGCACGGAGTGGTTCTACTCGACCGACTTCAACGAACGGTGTGAGAACGTTCAGTATGTGCTGGAGTTTCTGCATCGCATCCGTGAGAAGAACCCGGCGGCGTACGATCGGATCCAGTACATCGAGCAGCCGACCCATCGCGATCTGGAGACGCATCCGGATAACCGGATGCACGAGGCGGCGGCGTTGAAGCCGGTCGTGATTGACGAGTCGCTGGTCGACTACGAGTCGCTGCTGCTGGCCCGGGAACAGGGCTACACGGGCGTGGCCCTCAAGGCCTGCAAGGGGCATACGGAAGCGTTGCTCGCTGCCGCGGCGGCTCAGAAGTACGAGATGTTTCTGTGTGTCCAGGATCTGACGTGTCCGGGCGCGTCGTTTCTGCATTCTGCTTCGCTTGCCGCACGCATCCCGGGTGTGGCAGCCATTGAAGGGAACGGTCGACAGTACCTGCCCGAAGCGAATGAGGACTGGGCCCGTACCTTCCCGGGTATGTTCAAGATCACCGATGGCACCGTCGAAACCGGACGGCTGAGCGGTCCAGGCCTCGGGCTGTAAGGCCCCTGCCGGGGGAGACCGCATCACGTGGCGGGCCACCGTCCCGAGCCTGACGATCCACACGGTCTGTCGAGCGCAGCTGACAAGTGTGCAGAGCGGCAGCATCCCGCGGCAGTGCGGGCAGCGGGTGCCGATCTGCAGCGTTCTCTCGTCCGTACGGATCTCAAGGGAGCGGGTGGATGATCGGTCTTCTCGTGGGCGCTGCGGTTCTCGGAATCATCATCGCCGTTATGGAAACAGACGGCGGTTCCCGGGCTGGTTTCCGATGATCGCGACGGTGCTGGTGATGTGGGGCGTGGAAATGGCGGTGTCCCTTGGGCTGGGAGCCGATTCGGGACTGATCGCCGGCCTGGTGGCGCTGGCCGCCGGTGCAGCGGCCGGAGCGGTCTGCATCTCGGCCCTGATGGGAATGACGCTGGTGCGATCGGTCGTTGTCTCGGGAATTTATCTCGCCGTGCGGGTGGCGTTTTACCTGGCGATGGCACTGCTGCTTGCCGGCAGCTAACGAGACCAGTTGGCAACGCAGCGACGGTTCGAGAGCGTGCGAGCCTGAAGCGGGACTCTTCCGTGCTGCCGCCGGCTGGTATGCTCATAGTAACGCGTTGCGTTGAGGTGTGGCTTCCGCTCGCGGATCGCGAGGCGGGGTCGGTCTGATGTCGTTCCTGCTCGCAATAGGATCGGCGATGCCCGAATCTGACAACCTCGAGGCCCTGTACCGGCAGGCCCGCGAACACGTCCGGAACCGTGCGTTCTCGGAAGCGATCCGGTGCTACGAGGAGGCGCTTGCGGAGGACGAGACGGACGGACGTGCCCACGAAGGGCTGGCGACGGTCGCATTTCTGACGGGAGATCTCGAGCGCGCCGCGACACACTTTCGCCGGCTGGCACAACTGGCGCCCCGGAGAGCCGACCCGCTGGTCAATCTGGGAGCCGTCCAGAATCGCCAGGGCGAGTATGCCGAGGCGATCAAGACGCTGCAACAGGCACTCAGCCGCGACCGGAAGTGTGCCGAGGCGTATTACAATCTCGGCATCGCGCAGAAGGGACGGAACCAGTTGAGCATGGCAGTCTCGGCCTACCGGGAGGCGATCCGGCTCAATCCGGGGATGGCCGAGGCGTTCCAGAATCTCGCGAATCTGTACGTCGAGATGGGGAACTATCAGCAGGCCTCGTTGAACTTCCGCAGGGCGCTGGAAATTCGTCCCGATTTCGACAAGGCACGACGGGGTCTCCAGGCGGCCCAGGCCCGGGCCGAGATGGCGGCACGCGAAATCAATCCGCCGGGACGGCTGGTGGACGTCGCAAAGCTCCGGTCGCCGGTGGACGACGTCGAGACGACGCAACCGCTGACATTCGAAGAGCGACAGG
>CAZUXX010000219.1:4716-6339 GCA_964624215.1 uncultured Planctomycetaceae bacterium | reverse complement strand
GGGGTTGAATTCGTAGCGGTGCCGGTGCCGCTCGTGGATGGTCAGCGGAGAGTCGTCGGGGTTGACGCCGGGGAGGTGTCCGGCGGCTGCTCCGGCGCGGTAGCAGCGTTCGGCCTGTGATCCCGGCTGGAGCACACAGGGCTGGCTTCCCAGTCGCATCGTTCCCCCCATGTCCGTGACCGATTTCTGGTCTTCGAGGAGGCAGATGACCGGGTGCGGAGTTTCGTCGGCGAATTCGGTGCTGTTGGCCCCGTCGAGGTGGAGCACATTGCGGGCGAACTCGATCACGGCGCACTGCATTCCCAGACAGATGCCGAAGTAGGGAATTCCGGATTCGCGTGCGAACCTGGCGGCCTCGATCTTTCCTTCGATGCCGCGGTATCCGAAGCCACCGGGGACGAGGATGCCATCGACACCGGCGAGCAGGTCTTTGGGGCCCTGTGCGGCGAGGTCTTCGGCTTCGATGTGCTTGAAGATGACCCGTGCGGAGTGGGCAAATCCCGCATGAGCCAACGATTCATAAATGGATTTGTAGGCGTCGCGGTGGTCGATGTACTTGCCGACGACGGCGATCGTCGTGTCGTGCTCGGGATGGCGGATGCGGTGCATCAGGTTCCGCCAGTCGTCAAGTTCCAGCGTGGCGGCGGGGAGCCCGAGTTTTTCGGCGATCAACTGGTCAATCCGGTGGTCCGCCAGCCCCACCGGCACTTCGTAGATCGACAGTTCCTTGTCCTGTTCCTCGATGACGGCACGTTTCTCGACATTGCAGAACAGGGCAATTTTCTCGGTGTTTTCGCGCCCGATGGGGCGCTCGGTCCGCACGATGAGGATATCGGGCTGGATGCCGATCTGCCGCAACTGTCCGACACTGTGCTGGGTCGGTTTGGTTTTGATTTCCTTGGCGGCCTTGAGGTAGGGGACGAGTGTGAGGTGGATGAACAGGCAGTTCTCGCGGCCGACGTCGAGGGGGATCTGCCGAATGGCTTCGAGGAAGGGGAGGCCTTCGATGTCACCGACCGTGCCCCCCAGTTCGGTGATGACGACATCGACATCGGGTGAGGCGAGGTCAAAGATGGCCTGCTTGATTTCGTCGGTGACGTGGGGAACGACCTGGACCGTTCCGCCGAGGTATTCTCCGCGGCGCTCCTTGTCGATGACGCTGCGGTAGATGCGACCGGTTGTGTAGTTGGATTTTCTTGACAGGGGGCTGTTGGTGAAGCGTTCGTAGTGGCCCAGATCGAGATCGGTTTCGCTGCCGTCGTCGAGGACGTAGACCTCCCCGTGCTGGTAGGGGCTCATCGTCCCGGGGTCGACGTTGAGGTACGGGTCGAGCTTCTGCATGCGGACGCTGAGTCCGCGGCGCTCGAGGAGCAGGCCAATGGACGCTGACGTGAGCCCCTTGCCCAGCGAACTGACAACGCCGCCGGTGACGAAAATGTGTTTGGTCATTGAGGGTCGGAGGTCGAAGTCGAGCCGTGGAGCGGGTCAGGGGACCGGAGTGGCTTCACAGAAGCAGGGGCGAGGACGTTTGCGCGTCCATGCAAAGAAAAAACCCATGAACCGTCGCGCGGTCCATGGGGCTGTAGTCTAGCGGACGTGTCAACGCAGCGTCAGCGATTCTCT
>CAZUXX010000219.1:0-4706 GCA_964624215.1 uncultured Planctomycetaceae bacterium | reverse complement strand
CGGCCTGTCACGGTGCAGGGGCCGCCACCAGCGAAGCCGGCGCGGGGCCTCAACGTGCCCAAATTGTCGCGGAAACAGGCACCGGTGCGCTGAGGTGGCGTCCTGTGAGGCCGATTCGTTCGTGGGGGAGAGATCAGCCGCGCATGCGCTCGACAAACTGTGCGTAATCCCGGGCGGTATCGATCCCGATCGAGCGTTCGTGGACGACCGAGACCTGGATTGCAGCTCCGGCTTCGAGGGCCCGCAACTGCTCGAGGCTCTCGTACTGTTCCAGCCGCGATTGGGGCATGTGGGCCAGGGCGAGCAGAAATTCCCTGCGGTAGGCATAAATCCCCAGGTGCAGCAGCCACGGGGAGTCGACCATACGGGCGGCTGCCCCCTGTGCGGGGGAGTCGGCATCCGGATCCCCGATGGGGGCACTCTCTACGGCGGATGCGAGTTCTGACAGGAGCTCCTGCGGCTCTGTATCGCGAACGCAGGGGATGGGATGCCGGCTGAAGTACAACGCACGTCCATCGGCAGCGACCACCACTTTGACACACGAGCGATCCATCAATGTGGCGCAATCCCTGATCGGGGTTGCGAGTGTCGCCATCTCGACGTGCGGATGGTTCTTCAGGGCCATCACAACCCGGTCGATGGAGGCGGGGGGCAATTCGGGCTCATCGCCCTGCAGGTTCACGACAATCGACGCGTCGGTGCAGTGGTGCCGGACGACTTCGGCGATCCGGTCGGTGCCGCTGGGATGGTCTCCGGTGAGTACGACCCGGGCACCGAAATCGCGTGCGGCGGCAGCGATCTGCTGGCTGTCGGTTGCGATGATGACCTCGTCGAGTGACTCAGCGCGGATGGCCGCTTCCCATGCATACTGGATGAGCGGTTTGCCGGTTTCGGCGAGGAGCATCTTTCCGGGAAGGCGGGAGGATGTCAGCCGAGCCGGGATGATTCCGTAGACAGGACCCATGATTCGACGGTCTTTCGGAGGAAGACGGATCAACTGCGAGAACGACCGTGATCTTAGCCGGTGAGGGTGCAGTTGCTGATGACCAATCCGGGTGACATACTGATTGACGAGCTTTGATTCGAGGCCCCGGGTTCCCGAATTCCGGAATAGCAGTTCTCTCTCTCCTTCGATTCTTGCAGGGGTGTGCTCATGACCGCTTGCGCTCGTCGAAGACGCGGATTCACGCTGATCGAACTGCTTGTTGTGATCGCGATTATCGCAATTCTCGTGGCCCTGCTGCTTCCCGCGGTCCAACAGGTCCGCGAGGCGGCCCGCAAGAGCCAGTGTCAGGACAACCAGCACAACCTGGCGATTGCGCTTCACAGTTATGAAGGGGATCACAAGGTGTTTCCGTTTGCGACCATCTGCCGCTGGAACGGTCCTGCCCCGTTCCCGGGGACCAGCAACACCCGTCAAAGCTGGTTTCACATGATCCTGCCGTACATCGAACAGAAGCCGCTGTACGACCAGTGCAAATCGCATATTGAGAACAACGAATTCCCCGGTGGCTGGCCGACGGCGATTCGACACGCGATTGTCGATGTCATGCTCTGCCCGTCGGATCCCGAGAACCCCAAGGTGGAGAACCAGGGCTTCCACGGGAACTACCTGCTGTGTCAGGGGAGTAACACCGGTGTCAACAACCAGTGGACGAGGACGAACGGGTGGTTCTACCCGCTGTCGCGGGTGAAGATGTCGGATGTGAAGGACGGGACCGGGAACACGCTGATGATCGGGGAGGTGAAGCTGGTTGCTGACGGGACGGCGGCTGAAGGGCCGGGCAACGTTATCTGCGGTTCGCCGCATGATCTGCGGGGTCGTTATCACAATTCGTACCACGGGAACCTGACGTTCATTACCCTGCGTCCTCCCAACACCCCGGTGGGAGACCTGCTGCAGTACGGGCGGGGAACGCTGGACGCTCCAGTGCGTGGGTGCGCGAGCGGCGCTACGGAGACCCATGCCCGCAGCTACCACGCCGGCGGTGTGCTGTTCGCCCTGGGAGACGGAAAAGTCACGTTCATCAGTGAGAACGTGGACCAGGCCCTGTTCGCCGGCTTAGGGACAATTCGCGGAAAAGAAACCGGCGGCGTTCCGTAAGCGCCACTCTGGCGGATCACCGGCCGGTGGCGTCCTGCTTGTCCCGTTCGTCACCGGCCCTTTCGTGTTTTGTCCCGATGCCCCTATCCGGAGGATTCCATGCTGAGAACGGTGGGACGGTGCGCTGTGCTGGTTGTCTGCCTGGGACTGCCGGCATGTTCGGAGACGAGTGACAAACCGGAGATGACGACTGTATCGGGAACAGTCACTCTCGATGGGACGCCCCTGAAGGAGGGTGCCATTGTCGCTGACCCTGTCGATCAGAAGGGGTTGCCCGCGCAGGCTGCCATCGTGGATGGCAAATTTACCCTGCAAGCAACTCCCGGTGAGAAATCGATACGGATCAACGCGGTGGAGACAACAGCGGAGCAGGACGAATATGGCTCGGCGATTACGCGGGAGCTGATCCCGGCGGAATACAATTCCGAAACGACGCTCACGGAGACAGTCGCGGCGGTGGGTGCTGAACAGCCAGAATGGAAGTTCGAGCTGAAGTCAAAGTAGGAAACCGCTTGCGGGTTTGAGTTCTCGCGGTGTGGGGCCGAGGGGTCCGGTGTCCCGATATGCCGGTGCATCGGGGCCTGACGGTTCGCCGGGTGGTGGTCAGGGGCGGTCTTCGTCGCGGGCGTCTCGAAAGAGCCCCGGGGGGGAGGGCAGCGATTGACGGATTCCGCAAGGGGACAAGAATAGCGGAGTCCTCGTGCGCGGCGGACGTGTGCTTGTGAGTGGTCCGCAGCACTCTCTTCGCCATTACCCATGGCTGATTTTCTTGATGCTTTCGACGAACTCATCCTCGGACGTTGATCATCCGGGTGGCCTTGATGCCGCAGTGCAGGCTCTCCGCGAAGGCCGGATGATCATCGTTGTCGATCCCCAGGAGCGCGAGAACGAGGGGGATCTGATCTGTGCTGCCGAGTCTGTCACGCCGGAGATGGTCGATTTCATGCTCCGGCAGGGGGCCGGCGTGTTGTGTGCGGCGATCACGGGGGAACTCGCGGACCATCTCGATCTCGACATGATGGTTCACGGCGATCTGAATACCTCGCTGCATCAGACGGCGTTTCTGGTGTCCATTGATCACCGCGACGCAGGGACCGGGGTGAGTGCCGAGGCCCGGGCGCTCACCCTGCGTGAACTGACGAACCCTGCGGCGGCCCGCCGCGACTTCGTGCGGCCGGGGCATATCTTTCCGCTGTTGGCCCGCGAGGGGGGAGTGCTGAGGCGGGCAGGGCATACCGAAGCGACCATCGATTTGCTCAAGATGGCGGGCTGTCAGCCTGTGGGCTGTCTGATAGAGGTCTGCAGTCAGCGTGGCCGCGGTATGGCCGACATGGACGAGCTGATCGAACTGTCGCGCAAGCATGACATTCCGATCGTCACGATTGGGGAACTGATCCAGCATCGGCGGATGCGGGAGCGGCTGATCGAGCGGGAAGTCGAAGTCGAGATTGCAACGCGGGACTACGGCAAGCCGAAACTGATCGCGTACCGGGTGGCTCACGAAGACCAGGAGCCACTGGCGATGGTGTGGGGCGATCTGCATTCGGTGGATGCCCCGCTGGTGCGGATGCATTCGTCGTGCTTCACCGGCGACGTTCTCGGTTCGCTGCGTTGCGATTGCGGTGACCAGCTGCACATGGCGATCGAGATGATCGTCCGCGAGGGGACGGGTGCAGTTGTCTATTTGCCGCAGGAGGGGCGGGGGATCGGACTGGTGGCGAAGCTCAAGGCGTATCAGCTTCAGGATGAAGGTCTGGATACGGTCGAGGCGAACCACCGGCTGGGGTACAAGGCGGATCTGCGGGACTACATGATCGGTCTGCAGATTCTCAAGGATCTCGGTCTGACGCGGGTCCGGATTCTGACGAACAACCCGAAGAAGACAGAAGCATTTGAGAACTGGGTCGATCTGAAGGTTGTCGAACAGGTGCCGATCGTGGCACCGCCAGAACAGCACCGGCGGAAGTATCTCGCTGCCAAGCGGGACAAGATGGGGCACCGGTTGCCACCGGATGAACTGGTGGAACAGGAGCGTACGAGCTGATCCTGCTGTCCGGGCCCGGTGGGGCCGTTGTGGCTGAGCCTGCGGGCTGCTGACTCTGCGGGCTGCGGTGAACTGCAGACCGGATGCGAGTCGGACGGCCGCGAGGGGGATGGTGTCCCCCTGTGCTGAATGCGCCGTGGGCGACGGCGTTTTGCCGCGAATTCCGTTGGAAACCGCACTGATGGCCGCTTTTCCCCAAGTGGTGAACCCTGCCGAATCGTTGGATTACAAATCCATTGCAGTTGATCCTTGTCGGGCGTCCGACTCTAATAGGAGGTGAGTCCGGTCCCGTGTCGATAAGACGCGGTCCCACCTGTGCCGGTCCCCCCGGCTTGATTCGCTTGTGGTGCCTTTTCCTGCCTGGCGCTGCGAGCGGCTGACCAGATCGCCACACCTTCATCTGGCTCCGGACGATGCGGATCGTTTTGAATTTTCTGTTAGGGCTGGCCGCCATTGGTGCCTGTTGGGCGGCATGGTGGACCGTGTACGAAGATGCTGCGGCGCAGGCTGCCGCTCCCGGGCCGGCGAAAGGCGAGGAATGTCTGGCTGTTGAGGTGC
>CAZUXX010000218.1:0-6356 GCA_964624215.1 uncultured Planctomycetaceae bacterium | reverse complement strand
ACCAGGACGTGTACAACATGCTCCTGCAGATCATGGAGGAAGGGCATCTTACGGACAGCTTTGGCCGCAAGGTGGACTTCAAGAACGCGATCCTGATCATGACGACGAACGTCGGGGCGAAGTCGATCGCGTCGGCCGGTTTCGGGTTCGTGGGGACGCGGGATGAGCAGGCCTCTTACGAGTCGATGAAGAAGGACGTGCTCGCTGAAGTCCAGAAGCGGTTCAAGCCGGAGTTCATCGGGCGTCTTGACGAGATCATCGTGTTCCACAAGCTCACCGACGAGAACATGAAGCACATCGTCGAAATCGAGCTGGGCAAGGTTCGCGAGCGTCTTGCCGAACGGGGCTTCGCGCTGCAACTGGCCGACGAGGCGAAGCAGCTGATCATCGACCGGACGAAGCAGGAAGGGGAGCGGGACAACACCGACTACGGTGCCCGTCCGCTGCGTCGCTCGGTGGAGATGTTCATCGAAGACCCGCTTTCGGAAGAGCTGCTTCGCGGCACTTTCGAAGGGAAGAACCTGATCCGCGTCGAGTTGAAAGAGGTTGGCGACGAGAAGCAGCTCGAGTTCCACGGCGAGTACGTCGAGCCGGCTGCCAGTGAGGAAGAACTCGAGCCGGTCGGTGCTGGTGCCGGAGACGACGCCGGTAACGGCGAGTAAGCGTTGCGTCACCAGTCGACGGTTTGATTTACGAGCCCCGTCCAGGTTTTCCTGAGCGGGGCTTTTTCGTGCGCCGGGAGCAAGGTGAGGTCGACTGATCGCCCCGGGGGCTCCTGGTGATCGGCTGTGGCGACTACCGCGATGAGTGTGGGGATTTGATTGTGTTTCGTCGTTACGAACTGCTCTCGTCTCGTCCGGCCGAAACCGCATACCCTGTGTGGTGAACCGAGTGGCTGAGCGTTTGTCGTCACTTCTCAGCCTCGTTTGCGTCTGGCCCCTCGTGTGCCTCAACCGTCGATCACGGAGGATCGAACATGAGACCGCGACCGCTTCTGCACCTTCTGCTGATTACGGTCGTGTCCGCTTCTGCCGGATTCGGTCAGGATCGTCCGCTCCCGATCCCGCACAGTGTTGCGGCTGCGTCTCCCGAGCAGGATGACGCCACGCTGCGCGACGTCTGTTTTGTCGATACCCGGGTGGGAGTCGCTGTCGGGGACCGCGGTGTGATCTGGAGAACCCGAGACTCGGGCCTGACGTGGGAGCTGATCCCTTCGGGAACCGAGGCCGTCCTGCATGCGGTGCAGCTGACCGGCGGACAGACGGGCTGGGCTGTGGGCACCGAGATTCGTCCGACCGACCGCCAGTCCCGCGGGGTTGTACTGCGGACCGAAGACCTCGGACAAAGCTGGAAGCGGATGGACGACGGGTCGCTTCCCGGACTCAAGGACGTTCATTTCTTCAGCGGTTCCCTGGGGATTGCGGTCGGGCACTCGACGGCACAGGTGCCGACGGGGGTTCTGGTCACCGAGGACGGTGGCAGAACGTGGGCGGCTGCCAGTGGCCGACATGTCTCTTCCGGTTGGCATTCCGTTGCATTCGAGAATGAATCGAACGGGGTCGCGGTCGGGCCTCGTGGGCAGATCGGTCTCATCAGCAGCGGGCGGCTGCTGGATGTGATTCCGGGGAGCCAGCTTCGCGGACTGCATGCGGTCGTCCTCTCGCCGGAAGGCTCCGGCTGGCTGGTCGGGGATGGTGCCCATGTGAGAACGACCACGACTCACGGTCTTTCGTGGCCGGAGCCGGAGCAGCCGCTGCCGCGTGAGCTCGATCGCTGTCAGGATTTTCTCACGGCATCGCAGTTCAACAGCGGTGTGTGGATTGGCGGTGCTCCCGGAAGCGTCGTGTGGCATTCGCCGGATTCCGGAGCGACGTGGCAGCGTCAGGCGACCGGTGATCCGACGCCGATCCAGGGCCTGCATTTTGTGACTCCACAGTTCGGATGTGCCGTCGGAGCCTTTGGGCGAATCTCGCTCACCTCGGATGGGGGCCGCACGTGGCATACGGTTCGCGGGGGACAACGCCGTGCCGCACTGCTGGTGCTGACGCCGGGAGCCGGGACAGTCCCGCTCAGTGTTCTGGCGCGGGAGTCGGGTGAGAACGGGTATCGGTCGGTGGTGTCGGGCGTTGCCCGCCGAGATGCCGGCACAGAGGCGGCCGTCGCCGCACTGGCTCCGGATCGTCTCACTGCTGCTGTGCTGAGGGCGGGTGGCAACGTCGCTGCAACGGACTGGCAGTTGCCTGTTGATCGCCCCGACGTGGCGATGGACCGGGAGCAGCTCGTCAGGTACTGGAGCCAGGTCACCGACCGCAAGCTGGGACCTGTTTTGCTGGAAGCGCTCGTCACCGAGCTGCGGACGTGGCGGCCGGAGGTCGTACTGCTGCCACCGGCCGGGGATCACGCCGTTGCGGGTCTGATCCACGAAGCGATTGCCGTTGCGATCGATCAGGCGGCGGGCCCGGATCGATTCCCGGCACATGGCCAACTGCTCGGACTTGGGCCGTGGCAGGTTTCCAAGCTGGTCGAAGAGACGCCGGAGCCTGACGAATCGACAATCCGCATCGACGGATCACAGCTGTTGGTGCATCGCCGCCAGACGGTCGAAGCGGTGACCGAGTCGAGTGCGCAGCTGCTGCTGGAGCGAGACAACTGGCCCGCGACGACGACGCATCTGAGGGTGCTGCAGACGGCAGGAGCTGCCCAGGCGGGGGATTCGGCCGTCGCCTCCCGGAGTCTGTTTGGCGGTCTGGAGATTCCGCACGGGTCGGCGGCCCGTCGCGGGGCGCCCCGCCACACCGAGTTCAATCACGAAGAGCTCCTGCAGTTAACGCGACACCAGCGCAACCTCCGCGCTTACGCGGCGCAGTTGCTCGACGATCCGCAGCGGGCGGGCCAATTGCTTGCTCAGTTGCAGGAGAGCACACGGGTTCTTGCGCCGGAGGATGCAGCGCGGCTGCTGGAAGAAATTGCTCATCAATACTGGAAGCATTCGGAGTGGGATCTTGCGGAGAGCACGCTGGTGCTGCTGGCCGAGCGATATCCCGGGACGCCTGCGGCCGGGCGGGCACTCGAATGGCTGCTCGTCTACTGGAGCAGTGAAGAGTTGGCGTGGCAGCGGCTCCGGATGGTTCAGGCCGATTCTCCGTCGCAGGACCTCAACCGGGTGGCGCTGCAGGCCTCATTGCTGGAGGCCCAGCGGATCGTCCAAACGGCCGGCAACTCGCTTGAAGCAGAGCTAGAGATTGCCAACTTGCCGGATGCGATCGAGCGGCGTTCGCGACCGGGCGTGGTACGAGCCGGGGGACTGGACACCGCCCTTTCGGTGGCTGAAGGAACACCTGCCGGGACTGACCAGCGTTCGATCGAGGCCCTCCGCTGGCAACAGCAGGCCGCCCGGGCCGCCGAGCTCATTTCACGGGCGGATGCGGCGTGGTTCTCGCAGCCGTCGATCCAGTTCCTTCTGGCTTCGCTGTTGCGGCGTCAGCAGAATGCTGCTGCGGCCAATGAAATCTTCCGGCGCCACTTTGGACTCGAAGACGGACTGACTCCGTGGAACGTGGTTGCCCGCGGGGAACTGTGGATCACTGCCCGGGGGGCACTTTCGCCGGCGCCGGTGCTGCGTTGCATCCGGTTTCCGGATCCGCCACTGCTTGACGGACTGCTGGAAGACCCCTGCTGGCTGGCGGCGACGGAAGTGCGACTGACCTCCGCCACGCAGGACGGTCCGCGGAGCGAGACCTTTGTCGAGATGCAGTCGCTCGATCGACGAGGCAATCCACGGACTGATAACGAACGGTCAGCGCTGGTGATGCTGGGGTACGATGCCGAGTATCTCTACCTCGCGGCGGTGCTCCCGGCCCATCCGGATGTCCGAAGAGATCCGGTGCAGATGCCGGGACGCCAGCATGACGCCGATCTGGAGGGGTTCGACCGCATTCGGCTGACGATCGATGTGGACCGGGATTACGCCAGTTACTATTTGTTTGAGATTGATCAGCGGGGCTGGACACGGGAGTCCCTGTGGAAGGACGACCAGTGGAATCCGCAGTGGCATGTGGCTGCGACTCGCGAGGGAGGACTGGTGCGGATCGAAGCGGCGATCCCGCTGCGCGAGCTGACGCCGATTCCTCCGGTGCGAGGGGACGTGTGGACCTGCAGCCTCACGCGGCTGATTCCGGGCGCAGGCATCCAGAGCTGGTCGCAACCGGCGTCCATCACGGTGCGTCCCGAGACATTCGGCCTGCTGCAGTTTGACTGACAGCGCCCCGGCAGTCGGCCGAGGTATCGTCTGTCAGTCGTGTGAAACCGGCGTCGCCGTGGCTGATGTCACTCAGCAGGGAGTGGCCCATCGACGTCGCTGCCGCAGGCGTCCATCTCCTCGCGGCTAAGTTGTCCACCGGAGCGGAGCAGCCGCTCGGAGAGCTCAACGACCCACGTCTCGACGTTCGTCTGTCGCATCTGTTCGAGCGTCTCGTCGATGGGGTACTCGACTCGCCGGAGTTCGACGCGACCGTCGTCGATGATGGCGTACGAGGCTCTGGGGTCTCCGTCCCGCGGTTGTCCGACACTGCCGGAATTGAGGATCTGCTTGCCGTCGATGTCGAGGTGAAACGGGATGTGTGTGTGGCCGACGCAGATGATGTCTGCATCGATCCCTTTGACCCGGTCGGCCCAGGTGGCGGGGTCGTCGGCGACGTACTCGTCGAGTGCATCGCGGGGGGTTGCGTGTACGAGAAACAGCCGCAGTCCGTCGAGTTCGATGTAGCGCGTGGTAGGGAGGGAATCGAGATAGTCCATCGTCGATTCGCCGAGCACTTCCCAATGCCAGGGTCGGGTCCCCAATGCGAGTCGACGGTAACCTCCGCCTGGCCGGGGCGCCACGTGCTGGGCGACTGCGTGATCGTGGTTGCCGCGGACACCGGCGATGGCATGCGTACGTGCCCACTCGATGCAGGGCACCGGATCGGTCCCGTAATCGACCAGATCGCCGACCATGACGCAGGCGTCGAACGGCTCCTCAATGGCTCTCAACGCGGGCCAGTTGGAATGCACGTCGGCAAGAACGAGGATGCGCATGCGTGACCGGGAACCGGTGTACGAGGATGGCGTCGCCACCGCTCGGGCCTGCAGACGCTCTCGTCAGGATTTCGACAGGCCGGCGGGAGCGCCTATTCTATGCAGGCGGGGCCCGCTCCCCAATCGTCGAGAGTGAGACTGCTCGTAACGGAGAGGGCACGGAGACCGTGTGCGCGCACGCGGTCAACGATCGAATCTGGTGGCCCGGTTTCCGGTCCTGGCTCAGATCTCGAGAATCAATCGCTGGGGATCTTCGATGATTTCCTTGATCCGCACGAGGAACGAGACGGCTTCGCGACCGTCTACGACGCGGTGGTCGTAGGTGAGCGCGAGGTACATCATCGGGCGAATGGCCACCTGCCCGTTGATTGCAACGGGGCGATCGACGATGCCGTGCATACCGAGCACACCGCTTTGCGGGGGGTTCACGATGGGGGTGGACAGAAGCGAGCCGTAGATGCCGCCGTTGGAAATCGTGAAGGTGCCGCCCTCGAGCTCCTCGAGGCCGATCTTGTTTTCCTTGGCGCGGCGGGCGAAGTCGGCAATCGCGAGTTCGATCTCGGCGAAACTCAGGCGTTCGGCGTTTCGCAGGACGGGCACGACCAGTCCTTTGCCCCCGCCGATAGCCACGCCGATGTCGCAGTAGTTCTTGTAGACCAAATGCGTGCCATCGACCTCGGCACCGAGTGCCGGGAAGTGATTGAGGGCATCGACGACGGCCTTGACGAAGAAGGACATGAAGCCGAGCTTGATGCCGTACTTTTTCTGGAACGCCTCCTGATAGGTGCTCCGCAGCCGCTTCACTTCGGAGACGTCGCACTCGTTGAAGGTGGTCAGGAGGGCGGCATTGGTCTGGGCCTCGACGAGTCGCCGGGCGATTGTCTGTCGGATGGGCGACATGGGAACGCGTCGCTCTTCGCGGAACCCGGCCGTCTGCCCTGCCAGACCTCCCGCGCGCTGGGCGGCCGGCTGTCCCGCCTGTGCCACGTGCCGCTGGACGTCTTCCTTCAGGAGGCGTCCTCCCGGCCCCGTTGGTGTCACCTGATCGGCCGAGAGTCCGTGCTGCGAGAGCATGCGTTCGGCGGCGGGCATGACCCGCGTTTCCTGCTGGGGTTTGCCGGAGGGTTCGGAGGGGGCTGCCGCTCCGCCTGATGCCGATTCGCCAGACTCGCGGGAGGGAGTGACGGTGGCGGGGCGGGGAGCCTCCTCGAGATGAGCGATGACCTCGCCGATGGTCGCTGTCTCGCCGGCCTGCTTGAGGATTTTCTGCAGGATGCCGG
>CAZUXX010000217.1:0-6379 GCA_964624215.1 uncultured Planctomycetaceae bacterium | reverse complement strand
TGGCCTGCCCGCGAAACAGGTTCGGGTTGCCATTTTCGGTCTGACTGAGTGCCTCGATCTGCACATGGACGACGACGTTCACGTCGAGCTCGCTGGCGATCCGGGCTGCGGAAAACGCGCCCCCTCCACCTTCGAGAACGCGCATGACTTCGTTCGGGTCTTCGACCTGGATTCCCTTGTGCTTCATCCGCCGCACGACGGCCGTCTGCACGTCATGTGTCAGCGAATCGAAGTCAGCGAGAATGCTGAAGGGAGCGTCGCAGACGACCGCGACCCGCAGTTGCCCGTCTTCCAGGCGGACTCCCGTCTGCCGGCTGAAGGCCGAGGGCAATTTGGGGTCGCCCATCAGAATGCGGCCAGCCATCGTGAAGACATTGATGCAGCCGGCCAGTAAAGGCAGCATGCAGATTGCGGCCAGGGCGACGCGGCGATATGCCAGCTTCCCGCAGGACGTCGGCCTCCTTGCCATTGCGTCAACCCTCTCATCGAAGATCCGGGCCATTGCCGGCCCGATCGGCGAAGGTCATCCGTGACCCAGCCAGACAGTAACTCCCCACTGGATCGAAGCGATTCCTGTGAGGATGCCCATCATCCACAACAAAACATTGGCAGGTTGCTGAATTCTCCAGGTGTAACCTGACCACGCACTGACCAGGCTCCAGGGGATCATTCCCGTACAAACGAGCGCCAGACCAAAAGCAGCCAGATTACTGCGTGCCGCCCTGATCCAGTTCCCGCGTACGTAATTCGAGAAACTCGTCGTGCCTCCACAGCTGGGACAGGGGATGTCGAACCAGACGCGGAAACTGCACGGCGGGAATCCCAGCCGCTGGTGTGTCCCGAAGCCACGAGGATCCGGCTCGAGCGAGAACGCCAGTCCGAAACCCGCCATCAGGAACACGGCCCATGCCACGAGGCCGGCGCGTGCCCTCATGCTGAGAGGCACTCCCGTGCTGAGAGGCACTCCCGGCTTCGTACCGAATCGCACGCTGTCGCAGGCGGGATCGCCCGACGGCAACATCTCGATCGGCGGCGGACTCTTAGCCATTGCAAGCGACCCGACTCAAGGGGATTTCGACCTTCTGATCGTCGAGCATCCCGGTCCAAACGTCAACGACTGGGGCGGCCCGAAGGCAGAAATCCCGACCGGGACGCAATCACAGAAACGGCAGAAAAATGCGAGGTTTTTCGCACTCTCCCGCTGCCCGCCCGTCGCCTCTCAGGCCGATCGGGAAGCCGTGACCGGCTCCGATTTGAACTCGTCGGCCGGCCGAATCGGCGTCACGACTGGTTCGGTTTTCCTGATCCGTTCCGGCATGAACCGCCGATAGAACCCGACCGGATACCGCAAGACACGCAACGGCCCGTCAGCAACCAGACAGGTGACGACCTGCCGGGTCGGCGCACTGCGAGGCTCGTGGATCGACTGGACCCGAACCGCTGCAACCAGTCGAAGGACCAGGCTGAGCAGAAACAGGACATGGAAGCCGTTGATCACCCGACCACTGAGGTCGACCGACCAGTCTCCCATCCAGGCCAGCCACGCTCCACACACAATCGACGTGATGCCGCCAACCAGTCCGGCGACGGCGGTGCCGGCCGCGATGAACATCGTGCGGTTGGCGGCGGGCGAGTTCTGCAGGAGAAAGCCGTTGTTGGCGATGGCGATGCCCGTATTGAGTGCCATATCAACCATAAACACAGGTGCCAACAGTGCCAGCGCCAGCCCCGGAGAACGGGGCACCAGCAGCAGGCCGAGCATGTTGATCGACTTCAGGGCCGTACAGAGCACCAGCACCGGCCGGTTTCCATAGGTTTCAACCAGCCGCCCCAGCCAGCGGGACGCGAGTCCCCCACCGATCCACGAAAACGTCCACAGCGTGAGCACCTGGTACAGGTCCATGCCGACGTATTCGAGCAGGTACAGGCTGATGAACGGGGCTCCCGTCATCGCGGCAAAATGCCAGAAGCTTGTGAACGCAATAAAGCTGCGGAACCCCTCGTGGCGGAACGGATCCCGCAGGATCTCCCGCAGGCTGGCCTGCGGCAGTCGAGTGACCGGTGGTTCATCGACCTTGAAGAAGAACAGCAGGTCGACCACGCCTGCGATGCTGCCACACACAACCAGCCAGGCGAATGCGGTGCGGATCTCCCCCTGGGTCTGCCAGAGGTAGAGGCCACTCCCGATGAGTGCGGCTGCCGAGGCAATCTGCATCCATAATTGACGCCCCCCCCAGAACTGACTGAGGCCCTGACGGGGGAGGTAGTCCCCCATCCACGACAGCCAGAGTGGCGTCGTGAAGTGGATGAGTCCCTGATTGACGGCAAACACCACCAGCAGCGACCACAGCCAGAATGTGTCTCCCGGTTCAGGGAGAATCAGCGGACCGCAGGCGACCGGGACACACAGCAGACGCTGGACCAGAGTCAGGCGGAACCAGGTGTACCGGCGGTACTGCAACCGGTTGGCGATCCACGCAGCGACGAACTGCATGAACAGCATTCCGGTCGGGAGGGCACCGAGGATGCCGACGTGAAGTCCACTACCGCCCAGGTCCCGCGCGAACTCGATTGACGCCGCCGACGTTGTCAGCTGCGTGTAGATGGCTCCGAGACACCCGGCAATGACAATGGCCACCTGGGCCTGCCGCAACGACCACACGTCGATCCCCTTCGATCAAATCCCTCCTGTCGAAGGGCGGTCCCTCGGCAGGTCTGCAGATCCGGCTGCAACCGAACTCACAGAGCTTCCGCGGGCTCGAGCGGTTCGCCCGCGGATGAAAATCTCATTGCTGAGTGCCGCTACCGGCCTCGCTGGCATGCTCGCCAGCCAGTTCCCGGAACCCGGCCTCACTGCGCAATGACTGGAGGTCCGGATCGTCCCACATGTACTTCTGCATGTCTTCGGACCCCGTCGCCTCCTGCACACCCTTTTCGAACGACGCCTTCAGCAGGTCGATTGCCTGGTCCGCATGGCGGCGGACCGCTTCGCGATCGACGTTTTCCTGGGCCCGGAGCGACTCGACAATGCGACCGTGAACGCACGCCGCGTTGTAGAGGAAGACCGGCTGATTCCGGAACTTCGGCGAGGCTTCTTCGATCCGCTTCAACGCCTCCTCGGGCCGATCGTCCATGACCAGGGCGATTGCCAGCGAGGTGAGCGCCTCGTGATGATCCGGATTCTGCTCCAGCCCCGTCTCCAGAGCCGGCACGGCCTCCTTGTATCGCTCTTCGCGGACCAACGCCAGACCAAGATACAGGTGAGCCTCCGGCTGGGTCGGTTCGAGCTCAACGGCGCGACGGGCCGCTTCGATTGCCTGCCTGTAGTCCTTCTGCACGTACCAGAGCTGGGCCCGCACGACGAACAGCAAAGGCAGGTCCCCGTCGAGACGCGTGGCGGCATCGAGCAGGGTTTCGGCATCCTTGAAGGCCCCTTCGGCCAGCATTCGCCGGGCGTTCTGGATGAACATGTTCGCCGGCGACTGATTCTGGAGCGACTGCAGGTTGTACCGCGCGTACTGCTGCAGCCGTTCGTTCTTCGACTTCCGTGCTTCGAGCAGAACCTCCCGCGCCGCCGGTGTGGCAATGCTTCCGAGCGTTCCACAGATGTAACTCATCGTCGAGGCGTTCTTCGTATCCTGCAGCACCGCGGCGAGGGCCTTGACGTTCTCGTCGCTATGATCTCCCCGCAGCACGTTGGCGGCCTGATGCAGAACGCGTGACTCCTCTGAACGCAGGGCCTTGCGGGCCACGTCGAACAGGGCGGGGGACTCGAGCTGCTGCAGCGCATGCAGGGCAGCGACCTGTTCTCCGGCGTTCAGGGATTCAAACAGCTTGACCAGCCGATCGGCGACACTTTCGTCCCCCATGACGCCCAGCAGCTGAATGACCGCCTCGCGATGGTCGGTCTGTTCCAGCGATTCAATCAGGAAGGGGACCGCACGCTGATCCCGTGTCCGCTGGAGGTACGTCACAATCGCCTCTTCCGGTGGGCCTTCGCGCAACCGGGCGAGCGTGTAGTCCGAAAGCAGCTGTTCGCTGCGCAGGTCTCCCCGCTGGGCCAGCAACTGGAACGACTCCGTCCGGATCTGACGGTCCGATGACGCAAGTCCCGCGGCGAGAACGTCGTGCAACCGGGGATGGCCGATCCGTGCCAGGGCCTGCAGTGCCTGGACGCGGACGTTGGGATCGTCGGATTGACTCGCCTCGTAGATCGCCTCGCTCCATTCGGGGCGCGGCCACTGTGCCAGCAGCCGGATGAGGTCCGCCCGCGGCAGTGGCAGGTCTTCACCAATCAGTGAGACCAGGAGTTGCCGGGCCTGTGGATCGTTCGATGAGGCGAGCCCCTCCACGGCGGCCGCTGCCTCCTCCGCCGGTCCTTCTCTCGCAGCGGTTTCCAGCACTGCGAGTGCCCTGGGATCTGCGAAGCCCCCGAGCGCTGCCAGCGCCGCCCGGCGGAGGGCGGGTTCTTCGCTGGACGCGAGTTCCAGCACCAGGGGAAGCGCGTCGGGATCGAGTCGATCGGCGGCCACCCGCAGTGTCGCGATTTTCACCAGCGGGTGCTCGTCCTGAATCGACTTTACGAGCGCCCTGACGGGGACATTCTGCAGGGCCGATTTGAGGGCTGCGGTCACAGCTTCGCCGGCCGTCTCGAAGGTGCTGGTCCCGTTGCTCGGATAGCTGCCTTTGGGCACGTTCGCGAGGTGCAGCTCCCGGATTGCGGACGGGAGCGACGGCAGCTGACTGAACTGCTGCTGGCTGTACGGGTTCGGAGCCCCGATCTGCATCAGCCATTGCCGCAGGAGGTCGTCGGCGATGCTGGCCGAGTCGGTCCACGTGACGACGACGCGGGCGACATTGTTCTCGGCGAGCGATTCCAGTTCCGCTGCGAGTGCACCGACGTTGACGGTGTTCAGTTCACCGCGGATGGTCAGCATTCCCAGCAGACTTGCCGGTCCGACCCGTTCGGTCGCCAGCCCCAGCCGGGCCCGCTCGAAGGCGTTGACGTCGATTGAACGCGGCTGCCCTCCCACGGTCAATTGCAGCGTCAGGGGCGGGATGAAGGGGCCCCGTTCGAGTCCCGCGAACACGAGCCAGGCCGACGCCGTCCCGCCGGGGGGGACTTCGAGGGTTTCAAAGGGTTGAATGTCGTCGCGCGGCAGATGACGGTTCCCGACGCGGACCGGCTGGCCCTCGAACCCTTCCGGTCGATCCGTCAGCGCGATTTCCGTTGCCCCCGCCTTGAGTCGAACAGACTCCGCCGGGATGTTCAGGGGCTTCTCCGAGAGATTGATTACCACCAGCCGCGTGGCGAGATACTTGTGTGCCTCTTTCGAGTAATAGTTTGTGACCTGCAGCGACGACTCTTCCAGCAACAGGGCGGCTGTCGCTTGCTCCTGCGGGTTGACCGGGGGCTGCTGGATTCGGCGGACTTCGGCTTCGATCTCCCGGAGCCTTTTGAGAAGTTCCTCCTGTGAGGCCGCGTTGCCGGCCGGAGTGCGTGTTCCGTTGGTCGGGGGCGTCGCCGGATCGACGGACGCGTCGGCCTGACCGGTGGCCCGTTGCTGGAGCTGCTGCGCCTGATCCTTCAGTCGCTGAATGAGGCCGTTGCGAACCTGCTTCTTTGCCGCTTCGGCCCTGGAGGGTGGGGGGGGTGTTTCCTCGGCCGGCAGCATCGCCGGAGCGAAGCGCACCAACAACGCTATCGCGAGCAAAGCGACCGCGAGTCTCCGCGACCGCGTGTGAATGGACTCGCGCATCTTTCCTGTCCCCTCACCAGAGCGTCCGGTGGAAATGGCGCGATGGGCCACCCCTCCCGACAGTACAACAATCATAGGCGAAGCCGATACCGACGTCTTTGCCTCAACGAAAAAACCGGACGGCCCGGTCCGGAGATCCCAAAGGCGGACGGCTCCGGCAGTCGACTCATCGGATGTCCCTGCCACCTCTGGGAAGGACGAGGGGCCTCCCGGCGGGGCAGGTCTGTCTGTTCCGTCGGGCTCCCGCCAGACCCGGGACCAATTCTGTTCGAGACGTCGACTCGTCGCGATCCTCCCTTCCCACTAGACTGGACGGCAGCAGGAGCAGCAGGATGAATGGAATTCCGAAGTCACTGAGACTTCTGAAAGAAGAGCGGATTCTCGAAATCGACTGGCCGGGCGACCGGTCGGAGCGGGTGCTGTTGCGGACACTGCGAATACTCTGCCCCTGTGCCGCCTGTGTGAACGAATTCACAGGCGAGCGGATTCTCAATCCGGCGGACGTACCGGACGACGTGATGCCGACCTCGATGGAATTCGCGGGGAATTATGGGCTGAAGGTTGCATGGACTGACGGTCATCACAGTGGCATCTACACGTGGGAGAATCTCGACCGGATC
>CAZUXX010000216.1:0-6384 GCA_964624215.1 uncultured Planctomycetaceae bacterium | reverse complement strand
GTCTCGACGATTCCCCAACCGCCCTCACACACTAGCAGCGTGCGGTCTGTGAACCAACCCGCCGATTGACCGGAGAATCGGCCTTGGGACGTCTTCCCCGACACTCTCTTCCGCACATTCTCCCCTGCAATACACTCCTGTTGCCGCAAGAAACGGCCAACGCCCGTCCCGTTTTTCCCATCGAGCGACGATCGACCGATGTCTTCAACTGCATGGCCCATTACCTGGGATCTCGATTCGCTGTATCCGCACCCCGAGAGCGACGAGTTCCAGTCCCTCCTCAACGAGTTTCGCTCTGCCATCGAGCAACTCGCGGCCGACTCGGAAGAGCTGCCACAATTCGATGTGGAGCCGGCTGCCTGGACCGGGTTTCTCGACAGGGTCGCCGACATCCTCGGTCAGTACGAGGATCTGCGCGCCCACGTCGGTTGCCATGCGGCCGCCGACGCCGAGAACAAGGCCCTGCACGGAATCGAGGGGCGGTTGTCGGCGATCTCCCCGACGTGGCAGCAGGTGCTCACGAACATCGAACTCGGGCTGCGCGACATTGATGAGGACCGGCTGCAGACGATCGCCTCCCGGGACCAGCAGCTCGAGTCGATCCTGTTTTTCCTGCTCGATCGCAGACGCGCCGGAGCCTTGCGATTGCCGAAAGCCCAGGAACTGCTCGCAGCCGAACTGGCAGTCGACGGACTCGATGCCTGGAGTCGCCTGTACGATCGGCTCTCGGGCGAACTGCGAATTCCCGTCATGGAACGGGGCGAGATTGTCCGCAAGTCGCCCGGACAAGTGCAATTCGACTCACCGGAACGCTCGGTCCGCCAGAACAACTTCTTCGCCAGCGACAAGGCATGGCGAACAATCGCCGACTCCTGTGCCGATGCCCTCAACCACATCGCCGGAGCTCGACTCACAAAGTACCGACGGCTGGGCGTCGATCATCTTGCGCTCCCGCTGCACCTCAATCGCATGTCACGGCAGACGCTCGACACGATGTGGCAGGTGATCAGCGATCGCAAACACTGCCTGGAGCGATACTTTTCTGCGAAGGCGGCGCGACTGGGACTCGAACGGCTCGCGTGGTACGACGTGCAGGCTCCACTCCCCACCTGTCCACGCCCGTCCCGCGAGTCCGGCCGCACGGCGGGCGCATCAGGAACACTGGCGTGGGACGAAGCCTGCAGCGCCGTTGCCAGCTGCCTCACGGACTTTCTGCCGGACTTCGGAACCTTCTCCGAACGGGCCATGCGCGAGGGCTGGGTGGAAGCCGAAAATCGCCCCGGGAAGCGACAGGGGGGCTTTTGCACCGGCTACCCCACCAGGAAGCAGTCCCGCATCTTCATGACCTTCACCGGGTCTCCCGACAGCATGTCGACGCTCGCGCACGAACTCGGGCACGCGTATCACTCGTACGTGCTCCGGGATCAGCCGCTCTTGCTGCAGGATTACCCCATGAACCTGGCCGAAACCGCATCCACGTTCGCCGAAGCCGTCGTGAACGATCAGCGGTTGAAGGCCGCATCGACCGACCACGATCGGCTGGCAATTCTGGACAACATGTGTGCCGATGCAGTCGCCTTCCTGATGAACATCCATTGCCGGTTCCTCTTCGAGGACCGGTTTCATCAGTTGCGCGCCGACGGAGAACTCACTGCTGAGCGGTTGAGTGAGCTGATGGAGTCCGCCCAGCGGGAAGCCTACTGCAATTCGCTCGCAGACGACGGGTACAACCCGACGTTCTGGATCAGCAAGCTCCACTTCTACATCTCGGGCTGGCCCTTCTATAACTTCCCGTACACCTTCGGGTACCTCCTCTCGCAGGGGCTGTACGCCCGGGCGCAGGAAGCCGGCGAACAGTTTGCCGACCAGTATCGCCGTCTGCTCATCGCGACCGGCTGCATGTCTGCCGAGCAGGCAGTCCAGTACACACTGGGGGATGATCTCACCCGACCGGACTTCTGGAACCGCTGCATTGATCTGATCGAGAGTCGCGTCGATCAGTTCGTTCAACTTGCGTCAGCCGACTGAGAGGACAGTGCGGCCACCGGCGACCCATCTTGCAGTTTTTGCCGGTTCTGTTGTACAAGCCGACGCCCCGCGATCCCCGAACTCGCGGGACGATCGCCGCCAGGAGGGTGGCCGGGCCGGAGGACCGGTGCGCATCCCGTAAGTGCGTTGCATCACTGGTGGCGAAATCCTGGAGCGGTAGAGACCGTTTGTTCGCGTTCCGCCGCACGAATCTCCCGGGACAGGATCAAGGCACGGATGCTCAATCGTCTGCGACAATGGATGTGTCCGGATCTGGCAATCGATCTGGGCACCGCCAACACGCTCGTCGCCCTGCAGGGAGACGGGATTGTGCTCGATGAGCCTTCCGTCGTCGCGCTCGAAAAAGGAAGTCGGAGGATTCTCGGCCGCGGCTCAGCCGTGGGAAAGCTGGCCCGGCAGATGGTTGGCCGAACTCCCGACTCCATCACCGCCGTCCGACCGTTGCGCGACGGAGTCATTCAGGACTTCGAGCTCTGTGAGGCGATGCTGCACTACTTCATTCGCAAGGCCTGCCCGCAACGGTGGGGAGTGAAGCCCCGCATCGTCATCGCCGTGCCGGCAGGCATTTCTCCCGTCGAGAAGCGGGCGGTCTTCAATAGCGCCGAGCGGGCCGGGGCCGGCCGCGTCTATCTCATCGACGAAGCCAGGGCCGCCAGCATCGGGGCAGCTCTGCCAATCTCGGAACCACTCGCAAGTATGGTCTGCGACATCGGTGGCGGTACGACCGAAGTCGCCGTCCTGAGTCTCGGTGAGATCGTCTCCGGACAATCACTGAAGATCGCCGGAGACGAACTCGATCAGGCAATCGTCGAGTACCTGCGGCAGCATTTCTCACTCCGCATCGGTCTTCCCACTGCCGAACAACTCAAACTGTCGATCGGCAGTGCCGCACCTCTCCCCGAAGAACTGACCACCGAGGTCCGCGGACTCGACACCATTGGCGGAGTTCCCCGCAAGGCGACCATCACCAGCCTCATGCTCGGTTGTGGAGAGACCACGGAAGAAATCCGCGAAGCCCTGAAACCGCCACTGGAGACGATTGTCGAGGGGGTCCGGGCGGTTATCGAACGCTGTGATCCGGAACTCGTCGCCGACCTCTCGGACCACGGGCTTGTGCTGACAGGAGGCGGGGCCCTCCTGCGGGGCATTGATGAAATGATGCGCGAGCACCTGGGGATTCCTGTGCGGGTGGCCGACGAACCTCTGACCACCGTCGCCCGTGGAACAGCCATCTGTCTCGAACATCTCGACCACTGGCGGGACAGCCTCGAAGCCGACTGGTCCCACGTCTGACTCTTCCCTCGATCGACCCTGAAGCGGCGGGCACTTCCTCGTGTGGCGAACCCTGCAACACCGCGGAGTTCTGAGCCTTGCCGGCTGCCTGACCCTCTCGGCTGCGCTCGCCCTTTCGCCAGTCGAAGCCCATCAGTCACTGCGCAGTCAGTTGCTCGATCTGCTCAGACCGGGGACAGCCGTGATCGATTTCATGCAGACTTCGTCAAACGCGCTGCGACAATGGGGGACCGCGCTGCCCCAACGACTCGTCGCATCAACAGCGACCATCGACCGTGCGCGCGAAGAGGAACTGCTGCGCCGGCTCGATCGATCGGCAGGCCGCATCCGGAGTCTCGAACTAAAAAACGCGCAGCTGCAGCAGTCACTCGCAGACGCACACCGTCAGGCAGGGCTCCGCAATCCGAACGACGACTCCGGCTCACTTTGGCGTCGAGAGGCGATTCCGGCACGAATCCTCGCGGCAGACAAAACAGAGTTCGAAGACGCGGCCAGACGTCTGCTGGGAGCCGGCCGAGCGGCCGGGATCAGAGACAATGACCTTGTCTTCCAGCATCTCCCCGACTCAACAGACGACGGCCAGCTTTCTCCCCTTCTGATCGATCGCGGTGCATCGCATGGTCTCGCGGCCGACGGGATGGTTCTGGATGGTCACATCCTCGTGGGGCGGATCCTTCAGGCCGGTCGCTGGGTGAGCACCGTCCAGCGTCTCACGGACCCCGAGTTTCGCGTGGGAGTCCAGATTCTCCGAAACACTCCTGACGGACCCGTCTTCGGCGCTGTCGGAGTCTTCGCGGGAACCGGCGAACGACTCGCCCGGCTCGAACTCGTGGATGCCACAGAGCCCGTCTCCCCCGGCGACGCCGTTTACACCGTCGAACGTCTGGGAGGCCTTCCGACTCGCCTGTTCGTCGGACATGTCGTCGGCGCCGAACTCGAACCGGGCGCTGCGCACTGGAGCATCGCGGTCGAACCGGCTGCGACCTCTCTCCCCCCTCAGGTCGAAGTCGTGACATTGTCGCTCGACGCCCGCACGGAGCAGGCTCATCCATGACGAAGCTGGCATTCACACTGCTCGCGATCTATGCGGCCTACGTGCTCGATGCCACCCGGCTGGGAAACGCCGGTGGAGTGCGTCCCGACTGGTTGATTCTCGTGGCGGCGCTCGGAGTCCGGGGGCGCCCAACCGCAACGGCAACACTGATTGCCGCCGCCTGCGGTCTGCTGACCGATGCTCTCTACGAAGGTCCCCTGGGCCTGTCACTGGCCATCCTCACCCTGCTCGGCTGGAGCCTCTCGACCCTGAGGCAGCGCGGACGATGGAACTCCATGGTCTCGCTCTTCGCCACAACATTTGTGCTGACGACCCTGCATCGCATGGCCCGTTGGCCGATCGAGGCACCGGAGCTGCTTGCCACGCTCCACCAGGTGCCGGCGACCGGGAACGTGGCGCTCACCTCCCTCCTCGGAGTCGCAGCGCTCACCGCCCTGTGGACACTCGGCCTGTCACTCGTCGGCAGCGGTGTAGCGCGGCTGGCAGGTCGCAGCACGTCCCGTCTGGGCTCCGCGATGTCTCCGGGGCACTGAGGAGGCACGCGTGCACAATCGGCCTGACATCTTGTGGCGACTGGGCAGTTCGCGGCCCCGCACCTCCACCCGCATGGAAGGCAGGCTCGTCCTGCTGGCGCTTGTGCTGGTCGGACTGATCATGATCGTCGCCAGACGAGTCACCTGGCTGCAGACATCGGCGATCGACCGTTACAGCTCGGTCTGGGATCAACTGACCACACGGACAGAACCGATCCCCGCGCGTGAAGGGCGGATCCTCACTGCGGACGGCCAGGTACTGGCCTACGACGAAACCCGTTACGACATTGCCGTCCACTATCGCTGGCTCGAATCTCCCCCCGACGACAGGTGGCTCAATCGACAGGCCCTCGACCGTCTCTCGCCAGCCGATCGCAAAAGCGACAGGCAGGTGGCGGCCGCCCGCGCCGCCGTCCTGGCACAGCGGGACCAGATGCATCGCGACCTCGCGGCAATCCTCCACCAGACCCCGGAACAACTGCAGCAGACCTTTGCTTCCATCCAGCAGCGGGTCGAGCGGATTGTCGCGGCTGTGGAAGCCCGTCGACCGGATTCCCCCGAGACAACAGCAGAGGCGACCGAACGCAGATCGCTGCACAGCTGGCAGGACTGGTGGACACTCGTGGTCGAGGAGTTGACGACTCCGCCGCGGAGGTTGGCCCGCGATCCCATCATCGTCGCGGAGGAACTGGACTACCACGTGATCGCCCAGGCGGCAGACAAGCGGTCCATTGCCCTCCTCCGCTCCTATCCGACTCGCTTTCCCGGTGTCGATGTGCGGCAGTCCACCATCCGTCTGTATCCTCAGCGGGATCTGGCTGCCCATCTGGTCGGAGTCCGCACGGCCCCGAAGGAAGGTGAAGACCCCGGTCTGCTCTCCGGCAGCCGCATCGGACGCAGCGGGATCGAACTCGCGTACGACCGTCAACTCCGTGGCCGCCCGGGAGTCCGTGAAATCACGACCAACCGACAGGGGGAAATTGTCCGTGAACGCGTGATCTCCGAGCCGGTTGATGGCAGGGACGTCACACTGACGATCGATTCCCGTCTGCAGAAAACGGCCGAGCATCTCCTCGACACGGCCCTCAGTGGAGGGCGGATTCCCGGTGGTGGGTCGGCTCTCAATGAGGGGCCGTCGCTGACGTCCCTCCCGACGGGAGGCTGTCTGCTCGCTGTCGATGTCCGCACCGGCGAACTGCTGGCCGCTGCCGCCGCCCCCCGCTTCGATTCCCGGCTGCTCGTCGAAGCAACGCAGGAGGAATGGGACCGGGTCGCCTCGGACCCGCGCCGGCCGTTCTTTCCCCGGGTGACGCAGGCAACCCTCCCCCCGGGTTCAGTGTTCAAGCTCGTGACCGCCGTTGCCCTGCTGGAAAGCGGGACCATGGACCCCGACCGGCCGATCGAGTGCCGCGGCTATTTTTCCACCCCGGATCGCGAACGATGCGCGATCTTTGC
>CAZUXX010000215.1:4276-6395 GCA_964624215.1 uncultured Planctomycetaceae bacterium | reverse complement strand
GCCGTCGATGCCGGGGACTTTCTCAGCGGGTATCCCTCCCGCGGAAGCATCCCCCCCTTCACCGCACCGGAGATCGCTCGCGGAAGCCTCGACCTCGACTTCGAAGAAGAAGATCTGCTCGGGGATGTGTATCACCCGCCGCGCCGATCGGCCGATCCGGGGGCGACTGCAATTGCCGCCCCGCCGCAACGGACACTCAGGGAATGGGAAACCCGGCTGGGAGATCTCAAGGCCCGCTTCTCGCCCTCCGCATCGCCCGCCCGAAAGTCCGAGCGGGATCGCGAAATCTTTTATGAAGTCGATGTCGACGGAAGCCGCGAAGCCGGCCAGCTCGTGATCCAGACGTCCCAGCGGCAGCGGCGGACGAACGGACAATGGGGCAAGCTCAAGCCGCTCAAGCTGCGCCCCGGCAAACTCGACGAGATCGAGTCCGACGAAGATCGACGCATCCTCGCCTACCTCGTCGGCGGCACTCCCGAACGCAACGGCTGGCTCGCTCAGCAGACCGAGTTCCAGTCGTCGACCTACCGCTACATGGTCTCGTTCGAACTGGCCGAACTGCTCCTGCCGATGATGTGCCGCTCTGGCCGCGTCCGACTGCAAAACGAGTCAGAAACCAAACTCGAAAACCTCACCTGGGACGATGGCCCGGCCTGGTCACTGTGCCTGGCGTTGAAGCACGACGAGGACGAGGGACAGTGGCAGCTGACAGGTCAGCTGCGCCGCGATGGCAAGGAAATCCCCGTCACCGACGTCGACCTCATCGTCGCCGGCGGTCTCGTCATCTGGAATCAGCAGATCGCCCGCGTCGAGGATTACGGGGCCTTCGACTGGGTCTCGCTGACGCAAAAAGAAAAGGGACTGACGGTCCCCGAAGGAGAAGAGCAGGAACTGGTCGACGCTCTGCTCGACATGCCGGCCATTCCCGAACTCGATCTCCCCGACGAACTTCGCCTGGAAGAGGTCCATTTGACCCCCCAGCCGAGACTGCGGATCCGCTCACCGCGTGGCAAGGGCTGGAAGTACGAACGCCTGCAGGGGTCGGTCGAGTTCGAATACGACGGACTTCGCGTGCCGGGCTCGAGCACCCGCTGGGCCATCGTGCAGAGAGACCAGGGGCGGTGCCTCGTCCGCGACCGCGAGTTCGAAGCCCAGTGCTGGACTCTCCTCCACGAACTCGGTTTCCGCAGGCTACTCGACCAGTACAAGTCAGAACGCGACGTCGATATCCCCGTCAGCGATCTCGCATCGGCGGCACGGCGACTGATGGACGCCGGCTGGGAAGTCCTCGCCGACGGCCGCTCCGTGCGGCGGGCCGGAGAAGTCCAGTTCCAGGTCCGCTCGCATATCGACTGGTTCGAACTCACCGGCCAGGTCGACTTCGGCGGGGGATCGGTCTCCTTCCCCGAGTTGTTGTCGGCGCTCTCCCGCAAGGATGGCACCGTGCGGCTCGACGACGGCTCACTCGGGCTGCTCCCTGAAGAATGGCTCGAACAGTACGGACTGCTCGCCGGCCTGGGAGCAACTGAAGGGGACGCCATTCGCTTCTCCACCTCGCAGGCAATGCTCATCGATGCATTGCTCTCGGGCCAGGAGCATGTCGAGGTGGATGCCGGGTTCGAAGAAATCCGCACGCGCCTGCGAAGCTTCGAGGGAATCACCCCCTCCAAAGAACCCGAGGTCTTCCAGGGGAACCTGCGAACCTATCAGCGTGAAGGACTCGGCTGGCTCAAGTTTCTGCAGGAGTTCCGCTTCGGTGGCTGCCTCGCCGACGACATGGGGCTTGGAAAGACCGTCCAGCTCCTCGCTCTGATCCAGGATCGCCGGCTGACCGAAAAGGACCACCGTCCCTCGCTGATCGTCGTCCCCAAATCCCTGATGTTTAACTGGCTTCAGGAAATCGAGCGGTTCACACCCAACCTGAAAGCCATCGAATACACCGGGCTCGATCGACACCGCCTGCGGGAGACCTTCCCCCAACAGGACATCATCCTGACCACCTACGGGACCCTCCGCCGCGATATCGCCGACCTGCAGTCGGTCGAGTTCGATTATGCCGTGCTCGACGAGGCCCAGACAATCAAGAACTCGTCGTCACAGGCAGCCAAGGCATGTCGGC
>CAZUXX010000215.1:516-4266 GCA_964624215.1 uncultured Planctomycetaceae bacterium | reverse complement strand
TCAGCGGTACGCCCATCGAAAACCACCTGGGCGACCTGTGGTCGATCTTCGAGTTCCTGAATCCCGGAATGCTCGGCCGCAGCTCGGCCTTCCGTATGTCAACCAGCAGTGGCAGCGAAGAAGCCCGGGCAACGTTGTCGCGCGGCCTGAAGCCGTTCGTCCTCCGCCGGACCAAGGGGCAGGTCGCTACCGAACTCCCCGAACGGATGGAGGAGACCATCTACTGCACGATGGGCACCCGCCAGCGGCAACTCTACGACGAACTTCGCGAGCACTATCGCCAGTCGCTGCTGGGAGTCGTTCGTGATCAGGGGATGGGCAAGTCCAGAATGCACGTGCTCGAGGCCCTGCTGCGACTGCGACAGGCCGCATGTCACCCGGGGCTGCTCGATCGCGGCTCATCCGAAGACGCGTACGCCAAACTCGATTACCTCTGCCCGCAACTGGAAGAGCTGATCGACGAAGGACACAAGTCGCTGGTGTTCTCCCAGTTCACGAGCATGCTGGCGATCGTGCGGGAACATCTCGACCGCCGCGGGATCCGCTATGCCTACCTCGATGGCAAGACGCGGTCCCGCAAGAAGGTCGTCGAAGAGTTCCAGAACGATCCCGACTGCCCGGTCTTCCTGATCAGTCTCAAGGCCGGCGGTCTCGGACTGAACCTGACTGCCGCCGAGTACGTGTTTCTGCTCGACCCCTGGTGGAACCCGGCCGTCGAAGCCCAGGCGATCGACCGGGCACACCGCGTCGGTCAGACTCGCCGTGTGTTCGCCTACCGGCTCATCTGCCGCGATACCGTCGAAGAGAAAATTCTCGATCTGCAAAAACAGAAACGCGAACTGGCAGACGCCATCCTGGAAGCCGACAACCGCATGCTGAAGGACCTGACAGCAGACGACCTGGAAATGCTGCTGTCGTAGTAGGAGTCGGCAGCCCCGCTGCTGCCGGCAACGGCGGTGAGGGATCGCCGCAAACGCACCGGCAGAAGTGGGGTGTTCACAACGCCGGACCGGAGAGCATCCCGGTCCGGTCATCAGGTTCGTTCACAGTCGTTGGAAGCAGCACATGAGCGATGTCCTCGGAATCATCCTCGCCGCCGGCAAGGGAACCCGCATGCAGTCCGACCTGCCCAAGGTGCTGCACAAGGCATGCGACCGGACTCTCGTCGAGCATGTCCTCGATGCCGCCAGAGGAGCCGGCGTCACACGGTTTGTGGTCGTCATCGGCTATCAGGCCGACCAGGTTCGCCAGGCACTCGCTCACTACGACGACGTCGAATTTGCCGTGCAATCCGAGCAGCTGGGGACCGGTCATGCGGTCCAGCAGTGCCGCGAACAACTCGAATCGCACGACGGGCCCGTCCTCATTCTGGCGGGGGATACACCCCTGTTGACGAGCGACTCTCTGGCGAGTCTCCTGGAACAGGCACAGAGAACAGGTGTCTCCTGCCTGGTCGGCTCGGCAGAGACAGACAAGAACGACGGACTCGGCCGCATCGTCCGGGACAGCGGCGGCCACTTTCTGCGGATCGTCGAGCAGAAGGACGCCAGCCCCGAGGAACTGGCGATCCGTGAGATCAACACCGGCTGCTATGTCTTCCAGGCCGCCGATCTCCTGGAGTCCCTCGGGAAACTCAAGGCCGAAAACAGGCAGGCAGAATACTATCTGACAGACTGCGCCGAGATCCTGCAGTCGATAGGCAAACCGGTCGACGCCGCCGACTGTCTCAGCATCTCCGAAGCAATGGGCGTGAACACGCGCGAACAGTTGGAGGAAGTCGAGCAGATGATGCGGTCCCGGGAGCAGTCCCCCGGCGATGGAGAGTAACATCCCGCGCACAGCGCAACAGGCAGAGGTCGCCACCCGAACCGGGGCCCGGCATCCAGGAGCCAGCCCTGGGCGACGTGGCAGACCGACACTCAGGCGAGAAATCCCATGAAGTTCATTTGCAGCTGCCTGTTGCTTGTCGCCGCGACCGAAGTCCACGCCCGGCCGGAGCCCTCGTCTGTCGATGTCGACGTGTGCGTCTATGGGGCGACGCCCGGCGGAATTCTCGCTGCGATTGCCGTCCAGCGGGAAGGGCGGTCGGTGGTCATCGTGGAACCGGGCCGCTGGGTCTCCGGCATGCTGGGGGCCGGTCTGAAGCCTCTGCAGGATTGCCCCAACTATGCAGCCACCGGAGGCCTGACCCGTACGCTGCTCCCGCTGCTCGGCCGCGAGGCTGGTCCGGTCAGCCCGTCCGACCCGCGGGCTCTGAACCCGCTGGCCATCCGTGAGGACTTCCAGAAGCTGCTCGACGAGCGCGGCATCCGCGTCCTTCACGACCATCGCATTGCAGCGTGCGAAAAGCAGGGCGCGGTCATCACCACGGCGTTCTTTGACTTCGCTCCCTACGACGAACTGGGGTGTCCCGTCGCCGAGCCCACCACCCCTCGCAATCTGCAGGTCACCGCACGCATCTTCATCGACGCCAGCTACGAGGGAGACCTCATGGCCCGTGCAGGCGTCTCGTACCGCGTCGGAAGGGAGGCCGCATCCGAATTCGACGAGGAGCACGCCGGCGTCCAGCCGCCGATGGAACTCACCCCGATCGACCCCTTCGTGACCCCCGGGCAACCCGCCAGCGGATTGCTGAAGTGGGTGGAGAACGACCACGGGAAGCCGGTCGGTTCCGCCGACGGATATACCCAGGCCTACAACTATCGCTATTACACCACGTCCGATCCCCGCCATCACCTGCCGATCACTCCCACAGAAAATTACGATCCGCAGGACTTCGAACTGATCGGCAGGTACGTCGACTATCTGGTGCAGACGACGGAGAAACCCGCCACTCTCCGCAATCAGCTTGTGGGGATCTTCCCCGGCTGGAAGAACTCCGGAGAGTGGAATTACCAGCGGAACACCCTCTTCTCGATCTCACCGCTGGGGATCAGCCAGGAATACGCCGACGGGGATCACGCCACCCGGGCCCGTGTGTGGAAGTTGCATCAGGACTACCTGCGCAATCTCCACCACTTCATGAGCACCGACGAGCGGGTTCCCGAGGAATACCGTCGCGAAGTGGCAGCCCTGGGCCTCGACAAGCGGTTTCACCCCGAAACCGGGGGCTGGCCGCACCAGTTGTACATTCGTGTCGCCCGCCGCCTGAAAGGCCCTTACACAATCACGGCACACGACGTTCACAACAAAACGCGGATCCCGGATCCGATTGGTCTGGCCCAGTACGGCATTGACACCTATCCGTCCCGCCGTATCTGGCTCGAGCGCGATGGACAGACCTTTGTCGCCATCGAAGGCAAGATGTTCATCGGCGGGAGCCGCGGACCGACGAACATCCCGTATCCCGTGCCGTACCGCGCCATCACGCCTTTGCCCGAAGAATGTACGAACCTGCTGGTCCCCGTATGCTTGTCGGCGACTCACCTCGGGTATGCCTCCGCCCGGATGGAGCCGGTCTTCATGTTCTGCGGCGAGTCCGCCGGCATCGCAGCCTGTCAGGCACTCGCAGACGGCGTCGCCGTCCAGCAGATCGACTGGCCCAGGTATGAGCAGGCTCTGAGAAAGGCCGGGCAGAAACTGGAGTGGGATCCCGAGACAGACACACCGTCCGCACCCGCAGCAGGCGGCAGTCAGCAGCTGACGGTCGAGAGGCTGCTGCGGGAGTGCGACGTCAACGGCGACCGTCTCATCTCGCAAGACGAGTGGAACGCCGGCAAACCCGGCTGGCAGTGGCTCTTCCCGATCATC
>CAZUXX010000215.1:0-506 GCA_964624215.1 uncultured Planctomycetaceae bacterium | reverse complement strand
ACGGACAGATCGATGCCGACGAGTACACCGCCTTTCAGGAATACAAGGCAAAAAACCCCGACTGGCAGTCGCTGCGGCAGACAGTCGGCGAGAAGCGTTAATTCCGCAGGGAACAGCGACATCGCCCCCGGAATCCCCGAGACCTCATTCACATCCACAAGATTCTGACAGCATGCGTTGTATTGGTCGCCTTGAAGACGAACTCCGGGCTCATCGCTTCCGGGACTATCTGCTCACGCAGGGAATCGAATCCCGTGTCGATGCCGAAGAAGGCGGCGAATACGCTGTCTGGGTCTACGGCGAAGACGAAGTTCCCCGCGCGAAAGAGCAGCTCGGCGAATTTCGCAAAGATCCCCACGCCGCCCGCTATCGCGATGTCGTCCGCGAGGCGAACGAACGGCGGGCAAGAAAGCTCGAACTCGAACTCGAGGCCCGCAAGCGGAACATCAATCTCAGGCAGAAATGGAACGCCCCGCTGATCAGACGACTTCCCGTCACGCTCATCC